>NZ_JAJGRC010000004.1 GCF_020786625.1 Salinicoccus sp. RF5 | reverse complement strand
CAAACTCTCCATAATTGGAAGTTCTCTGACTCCGTTGCGGTTTTACTTGTCGCCCAAGTGAATGCCGTAGCATTCGTTTTATCGGAATTAACGTTGACATATTGTCATTCAGTTTTCAATGTTCTCTGTTTTTGACTGCTTAATTATTGTAGCATTTGAGCAAGATATTTGCAACCACTTTTTCAATTTCTTTTCGGCTGCTTCGTTCGCTCTTTTGTGTTTCTCCGCCGTTTTCAGCGACTTCTCTATCGTACCATGTCGGCGTCTCTCTTGCAACCACTTTTTTAATTTCTTTTGAAAGTGATCTGCCGGTCAGCACTTGTTTTTGTCGTCTCTGTTTCAGCGACTTTCATATCATACCAAGCAGAGGAGCCAGGTGTCAACGCTTCTCCCCATTTTAAAGATGTAGTGTTACACAATATTAAAGAGGCAGTGCGCTACACTGCCTCTAATCACTTGCCATGACGGTCTTTCTGTCTTGTGCTGTTTTTATAATTCAATGCATTTCTTTTTTTGACCTGGGACTTTTCCTTGCTTTTCTGTGCCATCTGCTCGCGTTCCCTTTCAGTTCTCTTCTGTTCATTGATATCCGCCTTGGTGACCCTGCCCCGTTCTGCCTTCTCCTTTTCAGATGCTTCTATGTATTTCGGAAGCATCAGCAGCTGGAAAGCGTTACCGATGATCAGTGTAAAAACAGACCTGTATATCCATGATGTATCTTCTACGGTTATGAAGGGGATCAGCGTGACAGATGTCATGAATATCATATAGAAGAGTGCCGGAATGAAAAGCTGGGTGCCCGGCGACTCCCGGTCCTTCCAGCGGGCCACGATGAAGCCCGACACGATTACAAGGATCGGTATCCATATATAGTTCCATACCTGGCCGGCTTCAACACCAACCCTATAGAATCTGACATAAAACATGTCGAATACAGCGTACATGATAAGCAGTAGCTGCACGTAGGGCCATAGCTTTTTGAATATCCCCATGCCAAGCGGATGAAGGAATAGATATATGAAGAAAGCGACCTGACTGACTGTGGCGATCAGCAGCCCATAGCCGAGGAACCAGACCAGACCGGCGAAGAACTCACCTAACTGGCCCTCCAGCAAATAACGCGTTACGTTCTGGTATTCTGTGACCAGACTGACGATGGCCGTGACCACCATGCCAAGAAGAAGCGTTCTAAAATAAAACCTGACTAGGTATTTCGATGTCATACTATGATTCCTCCGCGCCTATTCGCTCTCTTTGATTACGTTATCTGCAATGCTTCTGTATATTTCACCGATCTTATGCTCTTTTGTATAGATGGAAGGTGCGAAATCCTTCTCATTCCATTCAGGCTGGCCGAGTGGCAACTGGCCGAGCAGTGGAGCCTGTAGCTCCTGCGCAAGCTTTTCTCCGCCGCCTTTGCCGAACACGTACTCTTTCTCATTCGTCAATTCACTCTCGAAGTAGCTCATGTTTTCGATTACGCCGATGATCTCATGATCTGTATGCTGTGCCATCGCACCTGCCCGTGCTGCTACAAACGCCGCCGTCGGATGCGGTGTCGTTACGATGATTTCTTTACTGTGCGGCAGCAGCTGATGGACATCCAACGCCACGTCGCCTGTACCCGGCGGAAGGTCAAGCAGGAGGTAATCCAAATCTCCCCATTCCACTTCATTGAAGAAACTGCTGATCATCTTGCCGAGCATCGGGCCTCTCCAGATGACCGGCGTATTCTCCTCAACGAAGAATGCCATGGAGATGACTTTCACACCGAAACGTTCGACGGGAATAATCGTCTTGTCTTCAATACCCGGCTTTTCAGTGATGCCCATCATATCCGGCACACTGAAGCCATATATATCCGCATCAATGATGCCGACCTTCTTGCCCTTTTCAGCGAGTGCGACAGCCAGGTTGACCGCAACGGTGGATTTTCCCACGCCGCCTTTACCGGAAGCTACAGCGATGAATTGCGTATCGTTATCCTTGAAACGATTTTCCACTTCGCTGCCTGAAGTACCGCGGTGCTTCTCTATCACCTCTTCATCCAGTTCATCAAAACGCAGTCCGACTGTTTCCGCTCCCGCCTCTTTCAGCAGATTGACGACTTTCATCTGCAGATCCAGCTGCTCCTGACCGCCGAGACGGCCGATTGCGACTTTGACGCTCACGTGGTTCTTTTCTTCCTTGATGCTGATTTCCCTGATGCCGTCCGTTTCCTTAATTGGCACATTAAGTATCGGATCATCTATATTCCCAACTATTTCTTCCACTTGTTCTTTAGTGACCATTTAAATTCTCCTTTTATGCCTAGATTCAATATTATCATGATAACATATCCGGTTATCTATAAAATAGAAAAGTGCCAAACACTTTGTGTATGCGTCCAAAGATTTCAATTTTATTTTATATGAGGAAAAACGGATACTTTGTATGTTATAATTATTTATATTTTCAGACTAATCATATGAAGTTTTTTGGTTACCTGCATTCCAAAATGGCTATATGTTGGATACCAGCTATAGAAAGGACGCTAACGATATGAATTTTACACTCATGCAGTATTTTGAATGGTACTTGCCGGATGATGGTTCCCATTGGGACCGCCTGAAGGATAGTGCCCAAGAAATCAAGGATATGGGGGTTGATGCGGTCTGGCTCCCGCCTCCGACCAAGGCAGACGACCCGTCCAATCAGGGATACGCGGTATACGATGTCTATGATTTGGGTGAATTCGACCAGAAGGGCGCAGTCCGGACGAAATACGGCACACGCGAACAGCTTGAGGCAGCGATAGCCGCATGTAAGGAAGCAGGCCTCCTCGTCTACATCGACCTTGTGATGAACCACAAGGCCGGCGGAGATGAGAAGGAGACATTCCAGGCGATAGAAGTGGATCCTGAAGACCGGGGAACGGAGATATCTGAACCCTATGACATCGAAGGTTATACACGCTTTACATTCCCGGGGCGCAATGGGAAATACAGTAAGTTCGAGTGGGACTTCACCCACTTCGTCGGAGTGGACTACGATGCCAAGGCAGATCGTACAAGTGTATTCAAAATCGTCGGGGAACATAAGGACTGGAGCGACAATGTCGATGATGAATACGGTAATTTCGACTACCTGATGTTTTCGGACATCGATTATGACCACCCGGCCGTCAAAGAGGAAATGATCGAATGGGGCAAGTGGCTCACCGATACACTCGATGTGGACGGTTTCAGGCTGGACGCAGTCAAGCATATCGACAGTAAGTTTATAGAAGAATTCATCAACGCGGTAACGGAGCATGCCGAACGGGATATATATTTCTTCGGCGAATTCTGGAATCCAGATGTCGAGGCCAAGGAAGGATTTCTGAAGGATGTCGAGTTTGATATCGATCTTTTCGATGTGAAACTCCACTACAATCTATTCGAAGCGGCCAATGAAAAGGAAAACTATGACCTGACACAGATCTTCGAAGGAACGCTAGTCGAGGAGAATCCATGGAATACCGTAACATTCGTCGACAACCATGATACCCAGCCCGGCGAGTCACTAGAATCTTTCGTGGCCGATTGGTTCAAGCAGTCGGCCTACGCTCTGATCCTCCTCAGAAGGGATGGGTATCCTTGCGTGTTCTATGGAGACTATTACGGCATCGACGGGGATTATGACAAGGAAGGCATGGCGATCGCGATAGACCCGCTGCTCCATGCAAGACATACCCGGGCTCTCGGGGAGCAGGAAGACTACTTCGACCATCCCGATACCATCGGCTGGGTACGGTTCGGTGAAGAAGACGTCGAAGGCTCAGGTTGTGCCGTCCTCATTTCCAATGGCCTGGAGGAAGGTTATAAAAAGATGTATGTCGGCGAATTGCATGCCGGTGAGGAATGGACGGACTTCACCGGGACCCGCCCGGACACGGTAACCATCGATGACGAGGGCTATGGTGAATTCTATGTCGACAGCCAGAGTGTCAGTGTCTATGCACTTCCTGAAGAATAGACTTAAAATCCTGTATTAGAGGAGCGATCATATGGAGACCATTACAGCAATATCTACTTTTTTGTGGGGTTATCCCATCATCATCATGCTTTTCTTCACAAGCGTCTATCTCACTTTCAGACTGAAATTCTTCCAGTTCGTCTATCCGCTCTATATCTTTAGACAGACTATTGGAAGAGTCGGCAAAAAGACGAAGGGCAAAGGGACCATAACACCTTTTCAGACATTGACCACCGCCCTCTCATCCACGATCGGGGCAGCCAACATCGTCGGGGTGCCTGTAGCCATCATGCTCGGCGGCCCCGGTGCGGTCTTCTGGATGTGGGTCATCGCCGTATTTGGCATGGCTCTTAAATTCGGTGAGACGGCCCTCGGCGTGCACTACAGGGAACAGAATGCAGCAGGTGAATATGTAGGCGGCCCTACATACTACATGAAGAATGGAATCAAATGGCCGATGGTCGGGAAAATCCTTGCCGCCTGGTACGCGACCTTCCTGCTTATAGAACTTGTTCCGAGCATCATGGTGCAAAGTAATTCAGTTGCCAGCACTATAGAGGAGTCTTTTGATTTCAGTCCACTGATTACCGGCATTATCATTGCAGTTACAGTAGGCATTGTCGTATTTGGGGGCGTCAAGCGTATCGGGAAAGTCACTTCCTACCTCGTTCCTTTCATGGCCGGCTTCTACATCATCGCAGGCATGATCATCATCTTCATGAACATCACTGCAGTGCCCGATGCCTTTGCACTCATCTTTACAGAGGCGTTCAACCCGACTGCCGCACTCGGTGGTGGGGCCGGAGCTGTACTTGCAGAGACGATACGCTGGGGCTTTGCCCGTGGCATCTACAGCAACGAAGCCGGTTTGGGTACCTCTCCGATCGCCCATGCGGCAGCCAAGACCGACCACCCGATCCGCCAGGCTTTCTGGGCTGTCATCCAGATTATTGTAGATACTCTGATCATCTGTACGATTACAGCCCTCGTCGTCATCATGACAGGAGTATGGCAGGATAATGATGCTCATGAAGACAACGTCAGGGAAGCTCTGACAGCTCGTGCCTTTGGAGAAGCCTTCGGGCCGATAGGCAACTCGGTCGTCTCCCTTGCGCTCGTCATCTTCGTCTTCTCTACAATTACAGTAGTCGTCTTCTATGGCGCCAGACAGGCGGAGTATCTTTTCGGACTCTGGGCAGGCACGGTGATGAAAGCTGTCTATGTTGTATCCATCGTCATCGGTGCAATAGGCGGTGCCACAGTACTCTGGGCATTCCTGGACTTGACCCTGTTCTTTGTCATACTTCCAAATATAATAGCGGTCATATTGTTGTCACCGAAAATTATTGAATTGAAGCGCGAGTTCTTCAAGTCTGATGATTATTACCAAAAGGATATACGGGAAGAGAATTCCTAATGAAAAACCCTCTGACATCTGTCAGAGGGTTTTTTGCTAATCCCGTGTATGATTGTATTTCATGAGTTGGTTCAGCTGTTCAGCATCCGTTTTTTCTATGCCCAGCTTGCCCAGTGTAACGCCCTGCTTGAAGTAGTCACGACCAAGCAGCACACCCGTCAATGTGATGACAGCATCCATCACAGGTGTTTCAACTTCCACCATATCCGCTATACTGGCCCATAGCACCAGACCGTTGGATACATCTTCAGTTACATAACGGTTCTCCAGATTCGTCGGTCCGACAATATCCTGCAGCACTTTGGAGCTGTTGTACTGCTCGAGCAGGCTCATTCCATCTTCGAAATAGCCGCTCCTTACACTCCTCTCGGATTTCGAAAGGGCCTCAAAGCCCAACGCCCTGCATATCGCCTGCCGTTCCTCGTCGATGCGGTGGATGACATTCACTGTATGCTCAGTGATGCCTTCCTTATATAGATAGAATTCGTCTCCGGCATAATCAATTCGCCCTGCATTCAATATGGATGGTCCCGGATGGCTTTCCGGATTGCCGTTGTTGAGTGTCGTCTCAAGGATATTTTCCGCTGGTTTAAGGTGATCATACATCCGGTTGAACACTTCGAGCATCTCTTCTGTATGTCGGGAAGGGTAGGCTGCAAACAAATTGTGTTTGTTGTAGGCAATGAGCTGCGCCTCATTCTTTTCGGGGAAGTACCGGGAAGCATAGGTGAGGGACATCGTTTCTCCCACTTTGACGTCCACGTCCGCCTTCATATTGTGCAGTACACGTTTGAAGCGGATACTGCACATTGCACTTGCGCTGTTGATCAGAATGTACTGGCCGTCTTCGAGATGGGGCGCAATATTTTCTGCAACGGGTTCGATGGCGGTCGATGGTATGGCAAGCATGAGTACATCCTGATCATGGACCGCTTCAGCGACTTCCCTCGTGAATTTGTGTATCTTGACTGGGGAGCCATTAAAATTGATTTCCCCCGTCTCTTCAATTTTGCTCAAGTCCCTGTCTGACTGTGGTGATTGGTACAGAGTGACCGTATGTCCTCTTTCAGTCATATCTGCAGCAGCCGTGATGCCACCATGCCCTGCACCAAAAATGCTGATCTTCAAACCCATCAAATCCCTCCTTCTAATTATTTGATTCGTAGACGGTGGTGCCGTCAATTATTGTCTTCTCCACTTTTGCTTCAAGCAGTTCATCCGCTTCACATGTCATGACATCCTTGTCGAAGATTGCGAAGTCAGCGTAATAACCGGGTGCAATAAGCCCGGCCTTATCTTCCTTGTTGATGATTGCTGCAGCATTATGTGTATACATCCTGAACGCGTCATATCGACTGATGCGTTCATCTTCATTATACACGCCCGACGCTCCCCTGCGGGTCACCAGTGTATGGATTCCGAGCAAAGGATCTACATCTTCTATCGGTGCATCGGAGGAGCCTCCAAGCAGAAGACCGTGCGTCTGCATGGTGCGGAAAGCATAGAGATACTCCATCCGCTCCGATCCAAGATAGGATTCGACCCACGGCATGTCGGATGTCAGGAAAGTCGGCTGTACATCACAGATGAGGGGGAGCTGTGCCATCCTGTCGATCAGTTCTGCACTGAGCAGGCTGCAGTGGATCAGGCGGTCATGCCTGCCTTCCGGGACGGGATACTTCTCGATTGCATCGACCACCAATTCGCATGCCATATCCCCGATGACATGGACCGCCACCGCATCTCCATTGGCACGGGCTTTCCTGACCAGTGATTCGAGGGCTTCGACCGAATGGATCTGGATGCCATGATCATCCGTTCCTTCATATGGTGCTTTTACGAGGGCGGTTTTGCCTCCGAACGCACCGTCCATAAATAGTTTCATTGCGTCTTTTTCGACCCAGTCGTCCTTGAAGGACAGTTCATCCTCAATCATTTCGTCATAGACCGCCTCATGCCTGAGGAGATTGACCCTGAACTTCTTCCTGTCTGGACCAAGTGTCTTCATATACGCTTCATATGGCAATTGGTAGGGGCCATAATATGACATGTCCTCCGTATGGACAGTCGTGATCCCGTAGGTATACAGATGCTCCACTGCCGTTTCGATGTCCGCACTCAGCGACTCCACGTCATCATCGACTGTTGCCGCCCTAAGGGCTTCGAACGCCTTGTCGTAGGCCCATCCTGTCAGGTTTCCCTCTTCATCGCGTTCGTAGTATCCCCCTTCGGGATCCTCTGTTGAACCATCCAGTCCCAACACCTCCAGCCCGCGAGTATTGATTAGGCCGGCATGCTGGCAGACCCGGGTGACCAATGTCGGCTTGTCGGTCAATGCATCCAGTTCGTCATGCGACATACGGTATTGGTCCGGGAAATTATTTTCATCATATCCAAGTATCAGGTTCCATTCATGTGTCGACTCAAAATCATTGATCAGACGCTTCATTTCTTCTATATCCTGCACTTCATGAAGCGCGAGGGATTTCAGCTTCTTCCCCAGCATGATCAGGTGCTGGTGGGTATCTGTAAGGCCGGGAAGCATCGTCTTTCCACCAAGGTCCACCAACTGGTCCTCCCTGCCGGCCAACTCCGCCTTTGAGCCTGTCGCAAGGATACGGCCGCCCTCTTCGAGTACAGCCTCTACAGTATCCCCTGCTGCTTTCATCGTATGGATTATACCGTTATGATACAGTATCTTCACTTTACTCCTCCTCACAAAAAATGCTTCATATACATCATATATGAAGCATTCCCCTTCTACACATTTATACTCTGATGCTAGTCGTCATCCTGACTCAATTCTTCACTCCGGTTTGCTGCAGCATTCAATGTCGCAGTGAGTATCTCCTTGATGCCCTCGCCATCCAGTGCATTCAGTCCCGCTTCTGTCGTACCGTTCTTTGAGGTGATGTTCTTCCTGAGCTGACTGAACGGCAATTCGGACTCCTCTACCATCTTACCGGCTCCGATCACAAGGTTGCGTGTCAGGAACAGCGCCTCTTCCTCATCGAATCCGAGCGCCATCAGGCTCTCCGCATATTTTTCGTATATATAGTACAGGAAGGCTGATCCGGAACCGGTTGCCGCAGTGATATTATGCATGACGCCCTCTTCCACGACCACAGTCGTACCGAAGCTTTCCATGAGTTCGACGAGTTCATCCTTATCCGGGAAGTTTTCGGAATACGTGATTCCGCTCACCGAATGCTGGACCATCGCATTTGTGTTCGGCATCAGTCTTGCAATCGGATTTTCAGTTCCCAGCTCACGCCGGATCGTCTTGATTTGGGTTCCTGCCATAACCGATACGATTTTTGTCTTTTCCTCAAGATGCGGACGAATTCTTTTGGCAACATCCGGAAAGCTCTGCGGCTTGCTTGCCAGGATGACATAATCTGCATCATCCAGCAGTTCTACATCGTCATATGAAACGTTGACACCCAGGTTCTCCTTGAAGAACATGATCTTTTCCTTCTGGCTTCTGCTCGTCAGGTAGATCTGATCCGGTTTCACAACGTTATTCTCTATCATGCCAATGAATATGGCACTTGCCATGTTTCCCGCACCGTAAAAGACAATTTTCATCGAATCAACTCCAATTTTGATTTTAACAACAGTACCTATCATAACAAACTGAATAAAAAAATCAAAAACGAATATCTATTCATCAATGGATATAGAACACTATGCCCACGTAGTGCAGGAAGCTCGCTGCAACGATGAAGAAATGCCATATCATATGAAAGTACTTCCGCGTCTTCTGGGCATAGAACCATGCACCGACGGTGTAGCTCACTCCGCCCAGCACCAGCATGAGCAGGAACATCCAGTTGGTATTGTTGAAGATATGCGGGAAGAAGATGACCGCCATCCATCCCATGACCAGGTAGAATCCGAGACTCACCTTGCTGTTCACCTTCGGGCTGAGTACTTTATACAATATCCCGAAGACAGCGGCTGCCCACTGGACGATGAGCGTAACCACCCCCCATGTGCCGCCGATGACCGACAGGGCAATGGGTGTGTATGTCCCCGCAATGGCGACATAGATCAGACTGTGGTCCAGAAGGCGCATGATGTACTTATGCTGGGTATTGTGCGCCATCGAATGGTAGAGCGTCGATGTGAGGAACATGAGCAGGATGCTGATGACATATACCGATCCCCCCACCGCATGCATGGTGCCTCCCTGCACATACATATAAACCGAGGTGAACGGCAGCAGTCCGATGAAGATGAGTGCTGCTACGCCATGACTCACACTGTTCCCCACTTCCTCTCCGAAGGACAGGGGGACGATATGTTTCAGGGAGCCGCCGAGCTTCTCGCCCATCCCCTGCTTCTTCCAATACAGGTTCTTGGGAGGCTCCTTCTGGCGGACGAACATCATATCAGCCCTTCATCCGTAAGATCTCTATAGGCAGTTTCGACGCTGTCCTTGCCCATTTTGTTCTTGAGCGGAGAAAACTCCCCTTTGCGGTCCACCTGGAGGGTCATATGCGTCTTTGCATGACGGAAAGCATCAAAATAGAATTTCTCGAACTTGAGTCCTTCCTCTTTTACAACCCTGAGGGTTTTATTCATATGTTCCAACTTCTTCAGGGCCAGATGATAGGGCATCCTGACATCTGCTGCCTTCTCGAGGAAGCCGGTACTGAACACATGGATGCCGATGTTCCCATTCTTGAAGGCATCCCCCTCCCCCTCAGGAAGTTCGGTATACTCGACCACACTCTTCTCCCCATCGACCAGGCACAACCGTCCCACACTCTCACCCGGCTTTGGGGTGATGGATTTCGATGTCACTTCATTATCATTTTGGATATGAAGACCGACCAGCAGTGGGTCCGCCACCTTCACTACAACATTATCCACATTGTTCATGAACACATGGGCGATCCCCCTCGATTTCATATCATCGAGCATACCGCTGTGCTTCAGTGCACCGAATATTCCGCCGTTGCCATTCGGCGTCAGCATGATGTCCTTGCTTTCATCGATCAGCAGCTCCCCCTCCTTGGACAGGGCCGGGAAGTGCTCCTGCCTGAAGAAGTGGATATTTTCAGGCGCCAGTCCAAAGTGGTCGTGATCCTCAAAAAATTTGAGCGTCTCTTCATGATTTATATCGCTCGTCATGATATACCACTGCAGTGGCGTCTTCACCTTTTCTTCAAATGCCTGAAGTTGGGCTGCCTGAAGTTCAAAAAGGGAGCGCCCTTCAAAGGAAAAGGTTCCCTTCGGTCCTTGATGCTCAAGGCGTGTCCCCTGTCCTCCGGCCATCAGGAGAACAGCCACCTGCCCTTCGGCCATCGCCTGATATGCCATATCCTCAAGCATGTCCCTTTCCAGCTCCGCTGGTGTCACGAAGGGCACTTCTTTGATCGATGACATATCCACATGTTTCGGGTTCAGGTAGACATTTTCGTAAACTGCCTTAATCTCGTCGGTGTCGAGTGTCTGATATTGTGCGTCAAGCTTCTCCTGGTAACTCTTCTCCAGCAGTTCATATTGGGGTATCCAGTCTGTAATCATTTTCGGCCTCCACAAATCTTTTCCTCCATTATAATGCAAATCAGCAATGCTGTAAAAATAAACGGGGACACATGAAAAAGGCTCCCCCCGGGAGCCTTTTCCTATTCTGTAATGACCTGTTTGATCAGTTCGATTTTATTTTCCTTATTGCCGATTCTATAGTTGTCGAGTATCTTCTGCTCGACTTCCTTGATGTCTTCGGAGTTGCTGTGGATTACAGCAAGCGTGTCGCCCTGCTCTACACGGTCACCGACCTTCTTCTTCAGCACAAGACCGACGGCAAGGTCGATTTCATCCTCTTTCGTCTGACGACCTGCACCCAGCATGGCAGAGGCAATGCCGATTTCCTCAGCTGCAATTTCCTCGACGAAGCCGCTCTCTTCAGCCTTCACCTCGAACTGGTATTTGGCCTGCGGCAGTTTGGATAGATCATCAACGACAGAGGCGTCTCCGCCCTGATTGTTAAGGAATACTTTGAACTTCTCGAGTGCCTCGCCATTATCGATGACGGCACGCAGCTTTTCCTTTGCTTCATCAAGCGATGAAGCGGCACCGCCGAGCACAGCCATCTGTGCCCCGAGTTCAAGGCAGAGGGCAGTGAGGTCTTCCGGCCCCTCACCTTTGAGCGTGTCGATGGCCTCCTTCACTTCCAGAGCATTGCCGATGGCGTAGCCGAGGGGTTCCGACATGCTTGAAATGATGGCCATCGTATTGCGTCCGACATTGTTTCCGATGGAAACCATCGCACGCGCCAATTCGACCGCATCCTCTTCATCCTTCATGAACGCACCATCACCCGTCTTTACATCAAGTACGATGGCATCTGCACCGGCTGCAATCTTCTTGCTCATGATGGAGCTTGCAATCAGCGGTATGGAGTTGACGGTTGCCGTGACATCCCTGAGTGCATAGAGTTTTTTATCCGCCGGTGTCAAGTTTCCGGATTGGCCGATGACTGCGACCTTATCGCGATTGACGATATCCGTGAATTCCTGCTCAGTGATTTCGACATGAAAACCATCAACTGCTTCCAGCTTATCGATGGTCCCCCCGGTGTGACCGAGCCCGCGGCCGCTCATCTTTGCTACCGGTACATCCAGTGCTGCAACGAGTGGTGCGAGTACGAGCGTCGTTGTATCGCCGACACCCCCTGTCGAGTGCTTGTCGACCTTCACGCCTTCGATTGCCGAAAGGTCGATCTCATCTCCAGATTTCACCATGGCCATCGTCAAGTTCGCACGCTCTTCCTGGGTCATATCATTGAAGAAGATCGCCATCAGCAGACTGGAGACTTGATAGTCCGGAATGTCCCCATCCGTATAACCTGTAATGAAATGTTCTATCTCTTCCTTGGATAACTCTCCGCCATCACGCTTTTTGGCGATGATATCTACCATGCGCATAACCATCTTCCTTCCCTTTACATATTTCTGCTGCCTACAGAGTGCCTGTCCCGGGCTTCCATATAGAAGTCGATCAGGCGTTGGGATGTTTTATCCCAGGCATAGTCCAACGCTTCGTTTCTGGCATTCCTTCTCATCTTCTCGATTTTCTCTTCATCTTCAAGCACGGCCACTGCCTCCATCATGCTGTCGAGATCTTCATTTTCATAGAGCATGCCGGTCACACCATGTTCCACCTGTTCATTCGTCGGTCCACTCTTGGCACCGATCACCGGCAGGCCTGAAGCCATCGATTCGAGAATAACCAGCCCCAGTGTCTCGGAGACCGAAGGGAAGATGAAGGCGTCACCGGTGGCAAAGGCTTTGGACAGCTCTTCGCCGTGGATGAAACCTGTAAATACTGTATTGGTTCCTTTGAACCGCTTCTCGATATCAGAACGCGCCGGCCCGTCACCAATGATTGCGAGGCTGATGTCAGGACGCTTTTCCAATAAGGGCAGCAGTTTGTGGATCTCCTTCTCTACTGCTATTCTGCCGATGAACACCAGCAGTTTATTGGAAGGCTTCCCTCCCGTCAGCCGTTCCCTCATCTCCTCGTCCCTGTAGTCAGGATGGCGGTGGATGACATCTACACCACGCGGGATGATATCCAGCCGTTCAATGCCCTGTGCAGCCAGTTCATCATGGATGGCTTTTGACGTCACCAGGTTGAGGTCCGCATTTTTGTGGTTGCGTTTGATGTACCACCAGAGGAGTGGTTTTGCCGGTTTGTAGACTTTGTAGTAGTCGAGGTATTTCGGCAGATGTGTATGATAGGAGGAGACCAGGGGCAGGTCCAGTTTCTGAGCGGCTCTTACTGCGCTTGTTGCAAGCAGCACCGGATTGACTGCATGCACAACATCCGGCTGGAATTTCTTCAGCTCACGATATACTTTCCGGGAAGGGAAGCCCCATTTGCGGTATCTGTAAAAAGGGAAAGTGATCGGCTTTACGCCGACCACTTTCGCACCTTTATAATCATATACTCCAAGATCTGGGGCAATGACCAGGACTTCGTGACCTTCCCGTATAAAGTAGTCTATTGCTTTTGTCAGTCTCGTCACAATTCCATCCGTCGATGGGAGAAATGTTTCTGTGACAATCGCTATCTTCATACGGTTCTCCCTTTCCCTACTTCCAAGTCACTTTCGGAAGGACATTGTCAACAATGATGCGGTCCTTATGCTCGAGAGCTTCCTGAAGGATTTCCTTGAGCACATCCTGAGTGAGCAGGTAAGGTTCCAAGCCCAGGTCGATCAGGTTTGTATTGACCGCATTATAGTAGTGGTCCTCATTTTCAATACGTGGATTTTCTATATTCTTGATAGATGCTTCGATATCAAGGTCTTTTGCAGCCTGCTTCGTCTTTTCGGCAAGCTCCTGCACGGAGAAGGATTCAGTGAACTGGTTGAACACCCTGAACTCACCCTGGTCTGCAGGATTTTCAGCGGCAATTTCAACACAACGCACTGTATCTTTGATGTTCAGGAAGGCACGTGTCTGGCCGCCTGAGCCGTATACCGTCATATCATGGCCGATTGCTGCCTGGATAAGGAAGCGGTTGAGTGCCGTACCGAATACCCCATCATAGTCCAGACGGTTCGCAAGGATAGGGTCCTTCTTCGTTTCTTCGGTATTCAGACCGTAGACGATACCCTGGTTGAGGTCTGTTGCACGGATGCCCCAGATTTTGCACGCGAACATGATGTTATGTGTATCATGCACTTTTGTAAGGTGATAGAAAGAGCCCGGCTGTTTAGGGAATGGCAGCGTGTCTTTCCTTCCTTTATGTTCAATCTCGATATAGCCTTCTTCAATATCGATGTTCGGCTGTCCGTATTCACCCATTGTGCCAAGTTTGATCAGGTGGCAGTCCGGCTCGAATTCCTTTATTGCATAAAGGACATTGAGGTTGCCGAGTACGTTGTTCTGCTGCGTATATACCGCATGCTTGCGGTCAATCATGGAGTATGGCGCTGAGCGCTGTTCAGCAAAATGAACGAATGCCTCTGGTCGTTCATTCTTGAATACAAGACTCAGGAAATCATAATGGTTGAGGTCGCCTTCATAAACTTTGATTTCTTTGCCGGTGAGCTCTTTCCACTTATCCACACGCTCCTGGAGAGAAGCGATCGGTGTTACGGAATTGGAGTGCAATTCGTTGTCGATCTCACGTCTCACCAAGCTGTCCACGATGGTCACATCATGGCCCTTCTCGGAAAGATACAGGGCTGTCGGCCATCCACAGAAGCCGTCCCCTCCTGCTACTATAATTCTCATTTGAAAATCCTCCGCTTCAAGTGTTATTTACAATATTCGCAGTATACCGCTAGTATACAATGCCTATTATAAAGATATTTGCATCAGGGGACAAACTTTTCTCATCAAATCGTGTAATTGCCCCCAACAAAAATACAGGCGGGAAATTGATTCCCGCCTGTTCTCATCAAGCCGTCTGTGTTGCACGTTTGTTTTTCCTTCTTTTATAGAGCTGGAACAGCACCAGCAATACAAACAGTCCAATTGCAATGCCGTCCGTAACGAAGTCACTCTGGATGAAGAGCAGGGCCGTGGCCACTGCAGCCACCCTTTCAATGATGTTGTAGGGGGTGAACATGTAGTTCTGGATGAATGAGGCAAATGTCGCCATGCCGATCGCAGCCGTGATGACTGCCCATGTCATTTCAAGAGCAGTGGCATCAGTGATCAGCAGTATGGTCGGATTGATTGCGAACATGAAGGGCAGGAGCAGGGCGGCCGAGTCGTACTTGAAGCCCTGGACTCCAGTCCGTATCGGCCCTGCATTGGCGATCCCTGCCGTGGCGTATGCCGGCAGGTTGATTGGTGGGGTATCATCTGCCAGAACCCCATAGTAGAGGACGAACAGGTGCGCGACGATGACCGGCAGGCCAAGGTCAGTAAGGACCGGCGCAATGACTGCGGCCAGCACGACATAGGTTGCAGTCGTCGGCAGCCCCAGACCAAGCAGCAGACAGGCAAACACGGTAAGCACCAATGCAATGTATATCTGTGTATTATCTGTAATCATGAAATTCGGCAGCCAGCCTTCGATCGTATCGGAAAACTCGATGACGATGCGTGTGAACTTCGTGGACAGGCCACTCGTTGTGATGACACCGATCAGTATGCCTGCCGTCGCACAGGCGACGATGATGCTGAGCGCATTCCGTGATGCAGTATCGAATCCCTCCATCAGCTCTTTAAAACCATATTCAGACTTCACCTTTTCCTGCTTCATGGAGCGCTGGAAAAGCCCAAACAGCAGGGCGACGATGATGCCGCCCAGCACCATCGTGAAGATCGAATCCCTCCACCTGATGGTCTGGTTGTTGAAGACCCGTGTTCCGAATACATCATTCAGCGCTACAAGGCCCTGGTTGAGGTATCCAATCAGATATTGCATTGCAAATGTCGCCGCAAGCAGGATTGCCGCGTATAAAATCGCTCTTCCCAGCCGCTCCTTGAATCGGTAGGTGAAAAGTGCAATGACTATCATTGCCAGAATGGAATAGAATGCAGACGCATTGACTGAGGCCCGCTCGATCACAAGATAGTAGAGTAGTATCAGTATCGGCACCAGCATGTACCCTTGGGTCATGATCAGCTTGCGCGCTGACTTCATCTCCGACTTTTCCATACCGGAAATGCCGTGCTTACTTGCTTCGAAGTGCACCATGAACAGTATCCCCACATATGCAAGCAGCGCAGGGATGAATGCACTTTTGATGATTTCATAATAGGGGATGCCTGTAAATTCCACCATGATGAAAGCCGCTGCACCCATGACCGGCGGCAGGAACTGTCCACTTGAGGAGGCGGCAACTTCGACACCACCCGCAACATGAGGGGGGAAGCCTACTTTTTTCATCAGGGGGATGGTAAATGTACCCGTCGTCACTGCATTCGCAGTTGAACTGCCGGAGATGCTCCCCATCATACCGCTTGCCACGACGCTTGCTTTAGCAGGTCCGCCTTTAAATTTTCCGAAACCGCGTATCGCGAGGTCGATGAACATCTTGCCGGCTCCGGTCGACTCCAGTATGGCCCCGAATAATATGAAAATGAAAACGAATTGGGCGGATGCATAGATCGGCGTGCCGAATATGCCGTTGCTCCGATAGACGATTTCGTAGACGAAACGGGAGAAGTCCCCACGGTTATGGTAGAAATCACCAGGCATGAATTCGCCGAGGAAGAAATACCCCATGAATATCACAGCAATGATGACGAGTGGCAGACCCACTACCCGTCTCGTAGCTTCAATGACGAACAGTATGAACAACGTCCCGATAAGCAAGTCGATTTCTGTTGGTCTGGCAGACATGATTTCCTGAGCGTCCTGCCTTTGTATCAGATATACACCCATACCGAATGAAATGATGGCCAGCAACAGATCGTACCATGGAATCGTACGTTGGTTGAGTCCCTTCTTGATTGGAAAGATCAGGAACACCAACACCATCCCCAGCATCAGGTGGATGACCAGAAAAGTGCGCGAGCCGATGCCTGGCAGACCGAAACCTGCAACATACATATGGAACATGGCGAGCGCGACGCCGATTGCGCTTACCATCATCGCCGTCTTCCTTCCTAGGTCCCGGTCACTGCCCTCCAGTTCCTGTATTAATTTCTTTTGATCCCTATCCTCCACCATCTTCACCTCCTAAAGTAAGTCCGGACCACTTCGATCTCCAGATTCCTACCCTTATACGGTAGGTCCGAAATAGTTATCTCCTCGCCACCAATCCGGACATGGTGCGGAAACACTGCAGATGGCCTTACTCTGAGCGTTCCGCCATGCACACGTCTATTGATATTTTTGATGACGAATTTTCCGTCCTTCATTTCAACTTCCTCACCCTCGTAGGGCATCCCCGCCCCAAAAGATTCTGTGTGACTCTCCATCGTATAGATATCGGTATTCCTGACTTCAAACACCTCAGTCACAGGGGAACGCTCCACTGAATGTATGTAGTCTACAGAGAACCGTTCACCCTCTTCTACAGTGGTGGAATATAGCACTTCACCTGTCTCCATATCGGAAACCAACAAATATTCCGGACGCAGTATGTACAATAGAATGGCGGCACCCACTGCCAGAATCCCCATAAGGGATAAAAAGACATTGCGTCGCTGCAATGTCTTTTTACTATACCTTTCAACCATTATCTATTGCTCGTCATAATATCTTTGGACACCAGGGTGAAGATCGATGGACATGCCATCTTCCGCAGTGTCTACGGTCAGTTCTTCACCACGGACATGTGCATTTGCCATATCGTCGAGGTTTTCAAAGATTGCTTTTGTCATTTCATACATCTGGTCTTCAGGAATATCGTTTGATGCAATGAGCATCGCCTGGACCGCTACAGTTGTTGCTGTGCTGTCGAAGTTCTCATATGCATCAGCATCAATTTCCTGTTGAGTGTAGTAGTTGTATTCGTCCATCAGGGAATCGATTGCTTCCTGATCGAAGCTTACAATCTCCACATCAGCACTCGCACTCAGTTCCTGGATGGCCCCTGTCGGCGTACCCGCCGTTACGAATGCCGCATCGACATTACCATCCTGCAGGTTCGTTGAAGCATCTGCGAAATCAAGATACTGTGCATCAATATCATCCACACTCACTCCGTGGGCTTCAAGAATCTGTGTGGCGTTCGCTTCTGTACCAGAACCGACATCCCCGATTGCTACACGCATACCTTCAAGATCGGAAACTGATGAGATATCGTTGTCGGCCAGCGTCACCAGTTGGATCGTTTCCGGATAGATTGTGAATACACCGCTGTAATTCTCAAGTGGCTCTTCGAACATGTTCGTACCTTCTGCACCATAATAGGCGATGTCATTCTGCACGAGTGCAAGCTGAGCTTCCCCGTTGTTGAGTTGTTCCGCATTGGATACGGAAGCACCGGAAGATACACCTGTTGCAGAAACATCCTCCAATTCGGAGTCAATGATATCCGCCATTGCTACACCCAGTGGGAAGTACACCCCTGCTTCTCCACCTGTCAGAATGGTAATGTTTTCAACCCAGTCTTCACCGGAAGCACCATCGCCGGAAGATTCACCTTCCTCAGTCGTTTCGTCTTCAGTCGTCTCTTCTCCGCCATCACCGCCGCTATCTCCACCGCATGCTGCAAGGACAAAGGACAACGTAAGCGTCAGTACCAGTAACCATGAAAATTTTTTCATACCCTACTCCCCTTTGTAAATTTCTTCTTTACTTACTGATTATTGTAACATAAAAACGCTTGCAATAAATTAAATATTAAAAATTATTGACTCATTAAAAAAAGCACCCGCTTTCCGGGGTGCTTCATTTGGATGTCGTCGTCCATTCCTTGCTGTTCCGATACCTTTTTGTATGGGCGTATATGTTATCCCCTGCGTAGTCCTCATTCGTATAGACCGTGATATCGAAATATTTTCCCTGCTCGGAGAAAGGCTCCTCCATATATACGTCCTTCAGATGGCTGAAGAGACTCTTCATCCCATCCATCTTCAGGCTCGGATATTCCCTCAGGACCCGCTTCTGGAGCTGGCCGTTGTGCTCGGTCACTTCCTGGACGACGATGACGAAAGTCTCATCCTCCCGGATCACATCATCAAAAATATTGGTCTGTCCGTAATCCCGCATATTATCATTCCCCCCTATAGTTCCGATCTCAGTTCCCATAGTTCCTTGAAGAAATAATCATCAATCACACGCTTCAGGTAATTGACACCGGAGCTGCCTCCAGTCCCCTTTTTGAAGCCGATGATGCGTTCGACCGTCTTCATGTGCCTGAACCGCCACTGGCTGTACAGATCTTCCACATCCACAAGTTTCTCCAACATCTCATAGAGCTCGAAATATTCATCGGTGTTCAGGTAGATCTGCTTGAACGCCTCCTTGACCGACGCGTTCGGCACATAGGACTCCGTCACATCACGCTCAAGCACTTCCTCGTCTATCACGAAGCCGGCCCTGGCGACAGCCCGGATGGCCTCATCATAGATGCTCGGTTTGTTGAGCTGTGCCTTCAGCATATCATGGACGATCGAATCCTTCTCATATATCTTCAGGGCGTGTGTCGTCTTATAGCCGAGACTGAACTCCATCATGCGGTTCTGGTACGACTGGAAACCTGATGCGTTGCCAAGGCTGTCGCGGAATTTCAGGTAGTCGCTCGGCGTCATGGTGGAGAGGACATCCCACGCTGAAATGATCTGCCTCTGGATGTTCGTCACCCGTGCCAGCTTTTTGAATGCCATCCTGAAGTCGTCGTCCTGAATATCGGATATTGCGGAGTTTATTTCATGGATGATCAGCTTCATCCATAGTTCCGATACCTGGTGGATGATGATGAAAAGCGTCTCATCATGCTGTTCAGTCATCGTATTCTGTGAAAATAGAATGCGGTCGAGGCTCAGATATTCGCTGTATGTCATATCCTTCAGGAAATCCGTCTTTACATCTTCCCCATTGATTGTATGGTCCTGATAGTCACTCATCGCCGAAACCCCCTCTATACCGCAGTGCTGCACGTACAGGTGACCCATCGGCGCCCTGGATCTTCAATGGCAGTGCCACAAAGTCATAATACCCCGGCTCTATCTCATCCAATACTGCATTCTCCAGAATCATGATATCCCGTTCATACAACAGATGGTGGATATCCAGCGTCTTCGAATCGATTGCGTCAACCGAAGTGACGTCAATGCCAAAGAGCTTGATGCCACAGGAAGCCATGTACTCGACCGCCCGCTTCTCAAGGACCGGAATCGATTCGGGAAAGACAGTACGCTCCGTCTGCTGTTTCGTTTTGAGCAGCAGCGTGGTCCCTTCAATCCTGTAGGGTTCAATGGCCTCCAAGGTGATGGCCTCCCCTTCGCCCACTTCAATTACGGTTGCCCCGCCGATATAACGGTTGATATCCAGCGCCTCGACCGTCGCACCTGCATCATCAAAATGGAACGGTGCATCAATGTGGGTCCCGATGTGGGTGCTCGCCTCAATCTTTCCTATATTGACTGACCCGCTCTCCGCCTTCGTCACCGTGCGTGCGTAACTGAACGGCGTATCCTCGGGCCAATGGGCGATCCTGTCATCGAGCGTCTGTGTAATGTCCTGCCACATCATGCAATCACCCCCCGTTTGTTATCAAATTGTTCGTACAGCCGGTCATCCATGATCTCCTTCAGGATCATCACGGTATGATGGACATCTTCAAATGAATTGTATAGCGCAACCGGCGCAATCCTCACGTAGCTTGGTGCCCTGAAATCGGGAATCACACCCTTCGACTTCAGTGCCGCATTGATGCCCGCTGCCTGCGGGTGGCCGATCAGTATGTGTCCGCCCCGGGCGTCATGACTCTTTGGCGTAACGATGTCGATATCATGATCCTTGAGGACGTCTTCAATCATTCCGATCATGAAATCCGTCAGTTCGAGGGACTTTTGTCGTATATTTTCGATTCCGGCTTCGTCGAACATTTCCAGTGCACCGAGAAGCGGCGCCATGGAAAATATATGCGGCGTGCCTACCTGGTATTGGCTGATGTCTGTGGCCTGGTCGAAAGTGTGCTTCATGTCAAATTGTGTCTCCTTGTTGTTGCCGAACCATCCCTTCAGGCTTACCGGATGGTGGTGATGTTTCTCATTCACGTACAGCCCGGCCACAGACCCGGGTCCGCCATTCAGATGCTTATATGTACACCATACAGCGAAATCCACATCCCATGCTTTCAGCTGGTGCGGGACGGAACCGATGGAGTGGCAGAGGTCGAACCCGATGACGATCCCTTTTTCATGTGCTTTCCGTGTCAGCTTTTCCATCTCCAATACTTGACCGCTGCGGTAGAGTACAGAGGGCAGCAGTATCAATGCGATGCTCTCGTCCATCATATCGATGATCCGGTCGGTGGCCAGCAGATGCCCATCGTCAGAAGGTACCTTCACCATGCCATCCCCGTATCCGTAGTCTTCAAGTATCGACTGCACCGCGTAGATGTCAGATGGAAAGTTCAGGTCGTCGACCAATATTCTATACCGTTCATCCGTCGGACGATAGAGGGTCCGGATGGTCTGATGGATATTCATCGTCGTGGAACTGGTTGCCAGAACCTCCTGGCTTTCAGCTCCAACAAGGTCCGCCATCATCGCCCCGATCCTTTCACTCATGTAGAACCATGGCCGCTCCCCTCGGGTCCAGCCGTCAATCCCGTGATTCTTCCAGTCCGCCATCACATCAAGCATGCTCTGCTCCGAACGCCTGCTCATCAATCCGAGTGAATTCCCATCCATATAGTAGACAGCATCCCCCAGATAGAATTCCTCCTTGTACTTTGCCAGTGCATCCCGTTCATCCTTACGGCGCGCCTTTTCCAGCCATTGATTCATATAATACCTCCCAGTATCTTTAGCATGTAAGCCTTTTCTTTCATTATACAGTGATTTTATCACATGAAAAGCCTCATGAGTGCCTGCTTCCCATGTCTTTGATACAATGAAAACATAAAACTGTTGATAAGGAGAATCCATCTATGCAGGAAATCAAAGGGAAATATGCTGTAATCACAGGGGGCACACGAGGCATCGGCCTTGCCACCGCCCACGCGCTCGCCGAGGAAGGTGTAAACATTGCCGTGATCGGACGCAATCCGGACACACTGAAAGACGCTGTCGGCGAGCTCCAGAACCATGATGTCCAGGTCGTCGCCCTGAACGGGGATGTGTCGAACAAGGAAGATGTGGACCGCATGCTGGACGAAGTCGATGACGCGTTCGGACGCATCGACATTCTGATCAACAATGCAGGCATCATGAATCACACTACTTTCCTCGACAGTTCTGAAGAGGACCTCCGCAAAATGATGGATGTGAACGTGTTCGGCATCTATCATATGATGCATGGCATCCTGCCGATGATGAAGCAGCAGGGCCAGGGGGACGTCATCAACATATCCTCCATGTCGGGACTGAAAGGAACGAAGGGCAGCTCCCTCTATTCCGCCACTAAGTTCGCTGTCATCGGCATGACTGAAGGCGTCATGCAGGAAATGCGCCAGCATAACATCCGGGTCTCCTACCTGACGCCGTCCGCAGTCCTCACGGACCTGATCGGAGAGACGGGGCTGAAGGAAGAAACGATGACCCACGCGGAGGATATGGCGGACATCATCGTCAGCCAGCTCAAACTGAATCCGAGGACCTTCATCAAGACAAGCCAGATGTGGGCCACCAATCCCACACCGAAAGACCAATAGCAAATAATCTGTAAGGAAGTGATTGTATGGCAGGACCGGCACTCAGACAACTGCATGCACATAGAGCAATCCATGACGCAAGCCTGGGAGGTGCAGAAGACCACGTCGCCGATATGAAAATCCTATTGAATAAACTCGAGCACAAGGAACTTACTGAGGAGATGCAGTCGTTCATCGAATATGTCGAGCAGCGTATACTGACCCATGCAGACAGTGAAGAAGAAGACAACGGCCTATATGAGGAGGCAGTCAACAAGAACCCGGACCTCCATGATAAGGTGCAGCATCTGACACGCGACCATGACCTGATGCGCATCATGATCGAACGCATGAAGGAAGAACTGGCGAAGGACGAAGTCGATTTCCAGAAACTCATCGACTATTCCGTTTCCATCATCATCGTGGATGAAATCCATTCACGGGATGAGGAAACGGTCCTGCTCGCAGAATAGAAATAAGCCTGATCCAAATAAATGGATCAGGCTTATTTTTTGCTTTTTCTTCCCTACTGCTGCTTGCTCACATGCCATATTTCTGTTGCATACTCTTCGAGCGTCCTGTCGGAAGAGAATTTGCCTGCGTTGGCCATATTGATGAAACCTTTTCTATAGAATGCTTTCTGGTCCTTGAAATCACTGGCGATCTGGTTCTGAGCCTGGCGGTAGCTTTCGAAATCCTCCAGTATGAAGTACTGGTCTTCTCCGGTCAGGCTGTTGTAGAGATCCTGGAACATGCCAGTATTATTGTCGTTGAAAGTACCATCGACGAGGGACTCCACCACCTGTTCCAAGCCTTCTGTCCGCTTCATCGCTGCAATAGGGTCATAGTTGCCCCGTTTTGCCACGACTTCATCCACTTCCATGCCGAAGATGTAGTTGTTCTCTTTCCCTGCCTCTTCAACGATTTCAACATTGGCTCCATCCATCGTGCCTACTGTAACGGCGCCATTCAACATGAACTTCATATTGCCTGTGCCTGAAGCTTCTTTCCCTGCAAGGGAGATCTGTTCAGATACATCTGCCGCCGGGAACAGCCTCTCAGCATAAGATACACCATAGTTTTCGACAAAGACGACCTTGATGATGCCGTTCACATCCGGATCGGTATTCACCTTGCCGGCAAGCTCATTGATGTACTTGATGATCGCTTTGGCGATGTAGTATCCGGGAGCCGCTTTTGCACCAAAGATGAATGTGCGTTTCGTCCACTCCCCATCCGGGTCCGCCTTGATGCGGTTGTACAGATCTGCAATATAGAATGCCATCATCAGCTGGCGTTTATATTCATGCAGGCGTTTGATCTGGATGTCGAAAATGGAGTCCGGATCGATGTCCACTTCTTCATGGAACTGGATGTACTCGGAAAGCTCCTGTTTCTTTTCCCGTTTGATGTCGATGAAGCGCTCCAGCACTGCCTCATCGTCCTGCATCGGTTCAAGGCCCTTCAGCTGTTCGAGTGATGTCACCCACTCCTTCGAACCAAGAAGGTCGGTGATCATACCGCTCAGTTGGGGGTTGGACTGGAGCAGCCATCTCCTCTGTGTGATACCGTTGGTCTTATTGAGTATCCGGTCCGGGAACATGTCATGCCATGATTTCAGGACATCCGTCTTGAGCAGATCGGTATGGATCGCGGCCACACCATTCACTGCCCGCGTTGCATAGATCGACATGAAGGCCATGTGGATGGAGTTGCCCTGTATGATCAGGAAGTTGTGCCATTCATCCTTGTCGACCTGCCACTCCTTCAACTCCCTCACAAGACGGGCATTGATTTCTTCTATATATGGATAAAGGTTAGGAAGCACTGATGTGAAAAGTCCCTTATCCCATACTTCCAATGCTTCTGCAAGCAGCGTATGGTTTGTATACGCCATGGATTTCTGTGTGATGTCGAACGCCCTTTCAAAATCGACGCCTTCCTTTTCGAGCAGTCGTATGAGCTCCGGTATAGCGAGTGCCGGGTGTGTATCGTTCAGCTGAATCGAATGCAGTTTGGAGAAATCATCGAAGCTCTTATGACCTTCCGCCTTGAAGTTATCCATCAGATCCTGCAGGGATGCCGATGTGAAGAAATATTGCTGCTTCAGCCTCAGTTTCTTGCCTTCATTCGTCGAATCATTCGGATACAGTATACGTGAAATCGTCTCCGCTTCGTTCTGTGCCTTGACGGAGTCGATATACTTCCCTTCATCAAAAGCCTGGAAATCGAACTTGTGGATGGCTTCCGCCTTCCATAGGCGCAGTGTATTGATTGTGTCCCCGCCGTAGCCGACGATCGGCATGTCATAAGGGACAGCCTCCACCTTGTCATTGTCGCTGAATTCGACGATTACTGCATCGTTACTGTTCTTTATCAGCCATGGATTGTCGTGCTCGAGCCATGGATCGGCCTCTTCAACCTGGAATCCGTTCACAAAATTCTGCTTGAAGATTCCATACTGGTAGAGGATGCCATAGCCGGAGAGCGGATAGTCGAGTGTCGCTCCAGAATCAAGGAAACACGCAGCCAGACGGCCGAGCCCCCCATTGCCGAGTCCTGCATCGTCTTCCGCATCCTCCAGGGCATTATAGTCGACACCCATTTCTTCGAGCGTCTGCTTGACTTCGCCTTCTATGCCGAGGTTTACGAGGTTGTTGCTCAGCGCCCGGCCCATCAGGAATTCTGCAGACAAGTAGTAGGCCTGCTTCTTTTTGCCGAACTTCCTTTTCGATTCGATCCATTCAGGAACGAGATATTCCATAATTGCATTGCCGACCACATTGAACTGTTCTTTTTCATTCAGTTCATAAAATGACTGGCCGTGGCTTTCATAGGCTTTGCCTTCAATCCTATCCTTGAGTTGTAGTGATGTCATAGTGACCTCCCGTATCGTTCATTAAGATTTTTAAGTTCCTTCCTGTGCTCCTTCTTCAGTGCATCCTGCGTCAGGCGCCATTCCCAGTTGCCTCCAATGGTCGATGGCACATTGAAGCGGGACGAGTCATCAAGGCCCAGCAGATCCTGCACAGGGATGATTGCCAGATTGGACGAGGATGCAAAGACGCCCCGGATCAGTCCGTTGACATACCCTTCCTCTTCGGTGAGGTTCAGATAGCTGCGGGCTGCTTCAACAGCTTCTTCATCTGCACTGTCAAGCCATCCCTGCATCGTTTGGGTGTCATGGTTGCCCGTATAGGCGATGGTATGTCTTGTGTAGTTGTGGGGAAGATAGCCATCTTCACCACCGAAACCGAACTGCAGCACCTTCATGCCGGGATATCCCGTCTCTTCAATCAGATCACGCACTTCCTGGGTCAGGAAACCAAGGTCTTCAGCGAGGATTTCCTTGTCTCCCAGCGCTTCCCTGATGGCCCTGAAGAGGGACATGCCGGGTCCTTTGACCCATTCGCCATTCTCAGCGGTCTCATCTTCAGCCGGCACTTGCCAATATGCTTCGAAACCGCGGAAATGGTCGATGCGTACAGCATCATAAAGACGGAAACTTTCCTCCACGCGGCGGATCCACCAGTGATAGCCCTCCTTCTCCATCTGCTCCCAGTCGTAGATCGGGTTGCCCCAGAGCTGTCCTGTGTCACTCATCATATCAGGAGGGACGCCTGCGACGACGCTCGGCTTCAAGTTCTCCTTCAGCTTATAGAGGTCCGGGCGCGACCAGACATCCGCACTGTCTGCCGCGACATAGATCGGAATATCACCGATGATTCTTATGCCTTTCCGGTTGGCGTAACGTTTCAGGTCCCCCCAATGTTCAAAGAAAAGATACTGGGTGAAGATCCAGAAATGTATTTCCTTTCTGTTCCCTTCGTAAAAAGCTTCCAGTACTTCCCTTTTCCGAAGGCGGTAGCGCTCTGGCCATTCCGTCCAGGCGACATTTCCATGCGCCTTCTTGATGGCCATGAACGTCGCGAAGTCGGGCAGCCAATCTTCATGTTCGGCCGCAAAGCCCTCCAGCTCCTTCTCTACTTCAGGATAGGCACGCTCAAACGCCTTATCGAGCAATGCCATCTTCCCTTCATATAATTTCGCATAGTCCACGTATTCCTCATCTTCTCCCAAGTCTGTACGGACAATCTCCGACTGCTTCAGCCAGCCCGCTTCCACGAGCCGGTCCAAATCTATGAAGTATGGATTGCCGGCAAAGGCGGAGAAGCTCTGGTACGGTGAATCCCCAAAGCTCGTGATGCCGAGCGGCAGTATCTGCCAATACTTCGTGCCTGTCACGGAGAGGAAATCGACGAACGCGTAGGCATTTTCTCCAAAATCACCGATGCCATATTTCCCGGGTAATGATGACACATGCAGAAGCAGTCCGCTTGAACGATTTTCCATAAGGGTCCCTCCTTTTTATGCAAACGTTTGCATTTCTTTATTCCATTATAGCATATATACTGGGGATTAAATAACCTTACGATGGAATGACCCCCATCCCCTACAGGAGGAATGACAATTGGACCGATACCATACATTGCTTTTCGATTTGGATGATACGTTGCTTGACTTCGGAAGAGCCGAGCAGACTGCACTTCGAGAGGTATTGTCCCATTTTGGCATGGAGGCCACACCAGAACTGTTTCAACGCTACAGCGAAATCAATAGAGTACATTGGGAAATGCTTGAACGCAATGAGCTTTCCAAAAATGAAGTGCTCTCCTACAGGCATGAGCGATTTTTCGAGTCGCTCGGCAAGGAGGTCGACGGCAGCATGGTCGATCAGCTCTACAGAAACGCCATTGCAGAGCATGGACATCACCTTTTTGATGGCGCGCTTGAAGTCGTGGAAGAACTTTCCCGGACATACCATCTGTTCATCATCACTAACGGAGTTAAGGAGACACAGCAGAAACGTCTGCACCGCTCGGGACTGAGATCCTATTTCTCTGATGTTTTCGTCAGTGAGGATATAGGATATCAGAAACCGATGAAGGCGTTCTTCGATCATGTCGGCGCATGCATCGCGGATTTCGACAGCAGCAGGGCATTGATCATCGGGGATTCGCTCACCTCGGATATAAAAGGCGGGCACAACAGCAATATCGATACATGCTGGTACAATCCGCTTGGTAAACCCAATCCCTTTTCTTTTTCCCCTCACTACGAAATTAAACAATTAAATGAAATAAATCAGATCTTAACGAACCGGTCATTCTAGCCCGGTTCTTTTTAGGGTTGACTAAATCGATTCTTTAGGGTACCCTAAATAAAAATGTCAGGAGGGATACCATGAAGAAAATTCAGCCGTTCTTCATTCTGGCTGCGTCCTTGATGCTGCTCATGGGATGCAGTGAAGCCGAAAGCAGTGAAGACAGCCGACCTGATGTCGTCGTGACGACCACGTTCATCTACGATATGGTCCAGGTCATCAGTGAAGACACTGATGCATTCGATACTTCCCTGGTCATTCCTGCTGGGGAAGATCCGCACATCTACCAGCCGAAGGCCAGTGACCTGAAGCTTATTCTTGAAGCCGATACACTGCTCTATCAGGGGCTCAACTTCGAAGGCCGCATGGTCGATGTGCTGGATGAAGGTGTATCCGTCACAAGAAACTTCAGTGAAGACAATCTGATGTTTGAAGGTGAAGGCGAAGCAGACCCTCATTTCTGGTTTGACATCGACCTCTATAAATCGGCCACAGACACCGTCTATGAAACACTGGCGGAAGCATATCCCGAACACAGGGACACGTTCCTTCGCAACAGGGAGACATACTTCGAAGAGCTTGATGCCCTCGATGCCTATGTGGAGGACCGAATCGAAGAGATCCCGCCGTCATCCCGGCTGGTCATCACACCGCATGACGCCTTCGGGTATCTGGCATCCAACTACGATCTTGAAGTCCACGCACCCCAGGGCATCTCCACCGACTCCGAAGTATCGAACAGTACGATAGAAGAAACAGCCAACCTCATCATGTCCCGGGACATCAAAGCCATATTCGTAGAAACCACTACAAATCCGGATCAGATGAGACGGCTCCAGGAAATCATCCACTCCAGAGGGGGCGCCGTGGAAGTCGTCGGAAGCGAAGGAGAAGCACTGCTTTCCGACTCGCTCGCCCAGGAAGGGGACAGCGGTGATACGTACATCAGCATGTTCAGACATAACATCGATACGATCACGGAACATCTGAAATAGAGGAGGAAAACATATGACACCACTCATCACTGTAAAAGATTTGAATGTCGCCTATCATGAGAAACCGGCACTATGGCACGTCAACATGTCGATACAGGAAAACAGCAGAACCGCCATAGTCGGCCCCAACGGGGCAGGCAAATCGACACTCATCAAATCGATCATGAAGTTGATTCGTCCTGTATCCGGAAAGATTGAAATCGAGGGCAGGGATGCCAGACATGCGCTGAAGCGCGTGGCGTATGTGCCCCAGAAAGGCGAAGTGAACTGGGATTTTCCAGCCACTGTCCTGGATGTCGTTCTGATGGGCCGCTACGTCCATAAAGGATGGATCAAGCGACCGAACAGAAAGGATGAAAGCATCGCCCTGTCCGCGCTGGAAACGATGAAGATGGAGGGCTTCAGAAACCGTCAGATATCCGAGCTTTCGGGCGGCCAGAAACAGCGTGTATTCATTGCACGCGCCATCGCCCAGGATGCAGATATATACATCATGGATGAACCGCTGCAGGGAATCGACATCACCACTGAAAAACTGATCATCGATATAATGAAGCAGCTCCAGCAGGAAGGCAAGACATTCATCGTCGTCCACCATCATCTGGATACGGTGGAGGAATACTTCGACCATGTCGTCATACTTAACAAGACCGTCATTGCAGAAGGCACTATCGGTTCTGTATGGAGCGAGGAAAATATCAACAAGGCCTACTATGAGATGAGTGGCTCCCATGATTGATATCTTATCCGGCTATACCTTCCTCATCGTCGCATTCGGCACAGTCATACTTGCCTTTGCCTCGGGCATCATCGGAACCGTGAGTGTCATCAAGGGCCAAAGCCTGATCGGGGATGCCGTTGGACATGCCACCTTCCCCGGCATAGTGATTGCCTTCATGCTCGTCGGCATCCGGGATACACTTGCGCTCGCACTCGGCGCCCTGATACTCGGCATCGTTGCATTCCTTACCATTCAGGTCATTACAGAGCACTCCAAAATCACACTGGATAGTGCACTTGCACTTGTACTGTCCTCATTCTTTGGACTTGGTATGGCATTGATGAGCTTCGTTCAGGGGAATCCTGATTTCGACGGGACGCAGGGACTTTCGGATTATATATTCGGCCAGGCTGCCTATATGCTGAGGAGTGATGTGTATCTCATAATCGCTGCCTCCATCCTGAGCCTGCTTATATTTTTACTATTCTACCAACAGGTTAAAATATATATATTCGATCCCACCTATAGCCGAAGCATCGGAATCAGCAATCCCCTCATGAATTTCATGGTGTTGGCCATCACAATCACACTGATTGCCGTGGGACTGAAGGCTGTAGGTGCCATCCTCATCGTAAACCTGCTGATTGCCCCTGCGGTGATCGGCCAACTGTGGTCGGACCGCTTTTCCCATGTACTGCTCATTGCCGGCACTACAGGTGCCATCGCAGCCTTCATCGGCACCTATATCAGCACAGCCGGGGATGATATCGCCACAGGACCTGCAATCATCCTTGTATTATCAGCCTTCGTCGTCTTTTCCATGCTCTTTTCAAGGAAAGGATTGCTCAGGCGCAGCATCCAAGGAAGGAAGTTTGGTGAACGCACATGATGATTGAAGTCCTTTTTGTACTCATCGTAACAGCGATGGCGACCAGCCTGCTCGGTGTATTCCTTGTACTGCGCGGCATGGCCATGGTGACGGACGCGATCAGCCATACGATACTGCTCGGCATCGTCCTTGCATTCTTCATCACGAATGACATCCGTTCGCCGTGGCTCATCATTGCAGCAAGCCTCGTCGGTGTGCTCACCGTCTATATCATAGAACTGGTCTCGCAGACCCGGCTGCTCCGCCAGGACGCCGCCATCGGGTTCGTTTTCACCGCCCTGTTTGCATTCGCCATCATACTCGTTTCAAAATATGCCGGTGATGTCCATCTGGATCTGGATGTCGTACTCATGGGCGAAGTCATCTTTGCACCATTCAACCGCATCGAAATCTTCGGCTTCAGCATTCCGAATGCGCTGTGGCAGCTCTCGATCATACTGCTCATCAATATCGCATTCGTCCTGCTGTTCTACAAGGAGTTGAAGATTACAAGCTTTGATCCGAAATTTGCATATATTGCCGGCTTCTCAGTCGCATTCATCCACTATGCATTGATGACACTCGTATCCGTCACCGCCGTCGCTGCCTTTGACGCAGTAGGGTCGATCCTCGTCATCAATTTCTTCGTAGCCCCTGCGCTTACCGCCTATCTTCTTGTCAGGCGAATGGGGACGATGATCATGCTCACCCTGTCTTTTGCGCTCCTGAACAGCGTCGCCGGCTACTATATCAGCCTCTACTTTGATCTATCCGTAGCAGGCACCACATCCTTCATCGCACTGATCACATTCATGATCGTGTTCCTGTTCAACCCCAACGGCTGGGTCAGCAACTTTGTCCAGAAGACACGCCAAAAAAAGCAGTTCAACCGTGCTATGATATTGATGCTTTTGAATGAAAAGTCCCATGAATCTCTGACACAGGAAGAGATCATGTCACATTTCAACCTGACGCCAAAGCGTTTCAACCGTCATATCAATCATCTGCTGATGAATGAATACATTAAAAAACATAATAAGCACTACAGGCTGACACAGCGGGGTGTCGAATTCACCCACTATACGCGCAGCAAGTATGAATTGCCGGAAATGAGTGACCACTATTGAGGAATGGAGGGGTGGATGTGAGTCCCACTAAAGAAGACTACTTGAAGATACTATTCGAACTCGGCGGAAGGACCGAACAGGTCCCCAACAAGGAGATAGCCAACCGCTTGAACATTTCTCCACCCACCGTGACGGAGATGATGCACAGTCTCGTCAAGGCGGGATGGGTCGCCTACACTCCCTATAAAGGCAGCAAGCTGACCAGGGAAGGGACCGAATACGCGAAGAAACTGATACGGAAGCACCGTCTGTGGGAAGTGTTCCTTGTGAAACATCTCGGCTTCCCCATCAATGAAGTCCATACGGAAGCTGAACTGCTGGAACATGCAACAAGTTCTGCTCTTGCCGACAGGCTTGAAGACTACCTCGGCCATCCTTCTCATTGCCCCCATGGGGGTGCAATCCCGATCGATCATATGGATGACCAGGAAACGAGCACGATACATCTGACGGAAGCGGAAATCGGTGCCTCTGTCCGCATCTCCCGCATCGTCGATGATGAGAAGCTGCTTCACTACTTTAAAAATCATGACTTGAAGATCGGCGACCCGATTACAGTCACAGAAAGGGATAGTGGACTCGACCTCCTTACACTACAACATGGAACGACCGGTAAGGAAATCCAGATCAGCCAGACGGTAGCCCAGTATCTTTTTGTTGAAAACATATAATATAAAAGCCTTCTTTCCAGCAGGAAAGAAGGCCTTTATAATTTTCATCCATCTATTTCTTATCTTCAAACGGTGGCGTGTTATGCATATAGCCTGGTGCCGGCTTCAGCATAGGGATGTCGCCATAGGCTTTCGGTGTGCTTTCGTACTGGAATTCTGCTGCTCCATCGGGTGTCACACCATCCATCCAGGCCAGTTGTGAACTTTCTTCGCCTTCCGAGAAGTTGATGAGGCGATGAGAGAACTCTGTCGCTTCCATATCGTTTGTGACCGTGGATGGTGTCACTACACCTTCCTTCTCTTCCAGGTCCTTGATGGCTGCAATCCATTGGTTCTGGTGCATGGTATCCCTCGCCAGAAGGAAGGACAGCAGCTTCTTGACACCCTGGTCTTCCGTCATTTCATACAGACGGGCCACCTGAAGGCGTCCCTGGGACTCTGCATTCAAGTTCGCCCTCATGTCGGCCAGCAGGTTGCCGCTCGCTACGATGTACCCTCCACTCCATGGCACACCAGCGCTGTCTTCCGGTCCAGCACCGAGTCCTGTAACAATTGCATGGTGCGGATTCATACCACTCATTATTGCACCAATTGCAGGATCCTTCATCGCCTTCTCCTGTTCATCAATCGGAGCGCCGTCGAGCAGTCTCGCTACCATTGTCGCCAGCATTTCAATGTGTCCAAGTTCTTCAGTGCCTGTATCCATCACGAGGTCCTTGTACTTCTCGTTCCCGCGTGTATTCCAGCCCTGGAATAAGTATTGCATCGCTACTGACATTTCACCATACTGCCCCCCGATGACTTCCTGCAGCATTTTTGCATACATCGGATTCGGTTTTTCCGGCTTCGCCTCAAACTGCAATTCTTTTCTGTGGTAGAACATAATATCCCATCCTTTGATTGTATGTTTTACACATATAAATTACCCCTTAAATACATCTGCAAACATTTAATGAAATATAAAAGACAACCGGGATGCCCTCCCGGTTGTCTCAGTACGCCTTAATATCTTTTACTTTCCCTGTCCGTCCTTGATCCATTTGGCGGTTTCAACAGTACGTTTCGCCTGATGCTTCACCGCTTCTTCAATATCTTCCACGATGCCGTCTTCACCTGCTGTTGCAGACACACCGTAAGGGTTCCCGCCGGATGCAAACTGTACAGGGTCTGTGTAACCCGGTGGAACGATGATTGCACCCCAATGTGCCATCGTCTTATAGATGGACAGTACTGTCGCTTCCTGTCCCCCGTGGGAGTTCTGTGCGGAGGACATGGCACTGACCACTTTATTGACCAGTTTGCCCTGACCCCAAAGTCCACCGGTCGTATCGATGAATGCACGGAATTGGGAAGCTTCCACGCCAAAGCGCGTCGGTGCACTGAAGATGATGGCATCTGCCCAGTCCAGATCTTCAGTCGTCGCCTCTTCCACATCCTGCGTCTTCTCGTAGTGCTCTTTCCAAGCAGGGTTCTGCTCTATCGCTTCCATCGGTGCCGTCTCAGGCACTCTGCGCAATCTTACATTCGCACCAACACTCTTACCTGCTTCTTCGGCCCATTGGGCCATCTGATGATTGGTACCAGTCGAACTATAATAGACTATTGCCAGATTCAGTTCTGCCATGATATCTCTCCTTTGTAAGAATGGTGTCACGGATAAGATACGCTAAAGCGAGACATTCTTCCCCAACTTCTTGAGCAGTTCAATCAATTGTGCCTTCTCTTTTGAATCGAGGCCGTCTGCTGCCTGTTCCAGGCGCTCGGCATGCTCAGGGAATATCTTATCCATCAACGCTTGTCCTCTACCCGTGAGGGAAACGTACGAAACACGGCGGTCCGCTTCGTACTGCTCCTTTTTGACGTAGTCCTCCTTCTCGAGGTTATTGACCACGTAGGTGATCGAACTGGAGGATATCAACACTTTCTCCCCGATGTGCTGTACCTGTTGCGGTCCTTTGCTGTATAAGAGTTCCAATACAGCGAAGGCGGTCGGATTGAGGCCATGTGTGCGCATATCTTTGAACGCTTCTGTCTGGAAAGCATTGAACGCATGGTGGAGGACGACATAGAGTTTCAGGGAGAGCTCCCTGTTATTCGACGCTTTCATTTCTTCACTTCTCCATTCATCTAAAATTCCATCCAAATCGAATGATTGAACCTTCATATTATTGTACTATACCCAAATCTTCATACAGTATATAAATTCCATGTTTTAATATGTTAGCATAGTGTATATGTAAATTGAATTTAAAAAATATAATATGTTAGGAGAATATCTATGTCGAACAAACCGAAACGGAAAGAGTTCAAGGCGATAGACTGGAAAATTTTCCTGCCCTCTGTACTTTTCATCCTGGCGCTCAGTATTCCATTCTCCCTCTATGAATCGGAATCACTGGAACTGCTCAATGGTATCTTCGACCAGATCGTTTCTTCCTTCGGTTGGGGGTACATCTGGTACGCGACCATTCTGCTTGCCGCAGGACTCTATCTGTCCTTTTCAAAATATGGACAGGTTGTGCTTGGCGAGCCTGACGAGCAACCCCGGTTTTCATTATTTTCATATGCATCCATCCTGATTGCCATGGGGCTCGGCTCCACGATCATGAGGACTGGTATGGTGCAATGGGCTGAAGTGGCGAACAATCCGCCATTTGGCATCGAACCGGGATCCGGGGAGTCTTTCCTCTGGGGAAACGCCTACGCGATGTATATGTGGAGTTTCCAGATCTTTTCAATATTCGTAATGACGGCCCCAGCCATCGCATACATCATCCACGTAAAGAAACGTCCGATGATGCGCATATCCGAGGCGACGCGGGTGATTTTCGGTGATCGGTTCACAGACGGCATCGGAGGCATCTTCATTGATATCCTATTCCTTGTAAGCATCCTCTCAGGCGCCGCAGTAACACTTGGACTCGGGACACCGATCATTACATCCAACCTTGCCGCACTGCTGGACATTGAAGTGACATTTACAATGACCATGATCGTGACATTCATCTGGGTCGCACTATTTTCGTTAAGTGCCTATCTCGGGATAGAAAAGGGGATACGGCGCCTCAGTCTGTTGAACATGTACCTGGCTGCATTTCTGGCCATCTTCATACTTATCGTCGGTCCTGGAATCTTCATCATGGACTTCTTCACCGATACCATCGGCCATCTCCTGAACAACTATCTCACATACTCGTTCTTCACCGATTCCGTCGCAGTGGAGCAGACAGCCCATATGAGAAGCCATATGATCTTCTGGATTGCCTATAGTGCCACGTGGGCCATGCTTCACAGTGTGTTTGCAGCCAAGATTTCACGTGGCCGGACGATAAAGGAAATGATCCTGACCTATCTCCTCGCACCGACTGCACTTTCCTGGGTCGCTACTGGAATCCTCGGCGGCATCGGGGTCCACAGGCAGAAGAATGGTGAGCTTGATGTCTTGGCACTCGCCCGGGAAGAGGAAGCTGTACAGATGATACCAGACATCCTGCAGACCCTTCCGGTAGCCGGGCTCGTCATGGTACTCTATATCATCATGGCGATGATCTTCCTGACCACGACACTCGACTCCACCACATTCACCATTGCCGCCTACACCAGCAGGGAGGATATGAGTGAACAGGATCCATCGAAGTTCCTGAGGATATTCGTCGCTTTCGTCATCACAGGTTTGGCACTTGTACTCATGCAGATAGGTGGACTGGCACCGCTTGAAGTCGTCTCAGGCATGATGGGACTGCCGATCATCATCCTGCAGTTCCTGACCATCTATGCCGTCAAGAAGATGATTGACGAAGACGAAGCATGGAAATACAATATCAGAAAGCCGACAAGCGACAATGTCGATGTCTACGGATATAAGAAATAGTACAAAAAAAGCGCGGACCTGCATTGCAGGTTCGCGCTTTTCAATGTGCCGCTACTGGCTGACTTCTTTTCCGAGGAAGGATTTCAGCATCCAGTTGTTCTTCTCGATATCGGTGATCATGCCGATGAAGATGTCTGCCGTACGATCATCCCCGGCATCTTCTGCGACTTTTTTACCTTCATCCAGTTCCTTGATGACAGTATCATAATCCTGGGCAAGCTGCCTTACCATCTCATTTGCGTCAATATCGTACTCCGCTTCCTTGACGCTTGCCTTCTCGATGGCATCGGACTGCTTCCCGATTGGCTCCCCGCCGATTGCAAGCAGCCTTTCAGCCAGCTCATCCACATAAGTGGACGCGGTGTCATAGAGCTCTTCGAATTTGTCATGCAGGGAGAAGAAGTTGTGCCCTTTTACATACCAATGATAGTTATGAAGTTTCGTCCATAGTACTGTAAAGTTGGCGACCTGCAGATTGAGTGCATCCCTTACTTCCTGCTTCTTGTCTGAATTAGCCATCCATTATCACCTATCCTTTAATGTAATCATGATAACTATACCCTGGGCAGAATTATTCAAACGCCTGCTCCACAGCTTCACATATTCGTCACAGTATGGAATAATCCAGCACCTGATAAGTCCGGTTGTCGATTTTTGCAATCACCCCATCCGCTTCAAGCTTCTTGAAAATACGGGTCAATGTCTCCGGCTGCATGCTCAAGTACGAAGAGAGGTCCTTTTTCGTCATTTTGAGCCTCAGGAAGTCTTCATCATCGACATGGGTGCGTATATATTCGACCAGACGCTCCTCACTGTTCATCAATGCAATGTTCGTCGCCTGCTGCTCTACTTCATGCAGCCGCGTTGAGAACCGTTCGATGATCTTGATGCCGATATCGGGGTATTCCTTGAGCAGGCCATAGAGGTCTGCCTTCCTGATTTCGCACACCCTCGAATCATGCACTATCTCCGCATAGGAATCATGCAGCTTCTCGCCTCCGAAAAGCGCCAGTTCACCCGTAAAGTCACCCGGCAGCAGCACCCTGATGAGCTGCTCCTTCCCTTCCTCATTCAGCCGGTATATCCTGACTTTCCCCCGATGGAGGACGAACAGCGAATCTTTCGGGTCTCCTGCCATGTATAGGTGATCATCCTTTTCGTAAGACCGGGATTCCACTTTCTCAAATACTTCATTCATTTCCTCTTCAGTCAGATGATTGAAGATCGGCACGTTCCTGACGCACATCTTATGGTTCCCTTGACTTTTTGCCAAATTATCTCCTCCCCGTTCAACACTCTCTTTTCTTACTGCTTATTCTGCTGTTCCAATATCCCATCCACTTCCCATTATAAACCAAGGGGACAGTTTAAAAATTGATGACAGTCAATGATTCCTGAAAACAAAAAAGAACCGCCATATATGCGGTTCCCTGATGATGCTTGAGCGGTTCTCCTGTAATACGCTATTTGATCAGCCCGGCCATCTGCAGACCATGCAGAATGCCGTCTTCATCCACGTCTTTGGTGACATATTTTGCATGGGACTTCACCTTGTCCGCTGCATTGCCCATGGCGAAACTGTGATGGACGGTACTCAGCATTTCAAGGTCGTTCGGTCCGTCCCCGAATGCATACTGCCTGTCGGCAGGCAATCCGAGGCGGTCGATCACCTTCTCAATCCCATTGGCCTTCGATCCGCCCTTAGGCAGCACATCCACAGACACAGGGTGCCATCTGATGAAGTCGAAGGCATCGTAGGCCGCTTCGTACTGCTGCTCTTCCCCTTCCGGACAGAACAATAGTGTCTGGTACAGCTCCTTCACTTCATGATAGCTGGGATCATGTCCCGGCATCATATCAAGCTTCAAGGTCGAGATGCCTTCCGTAATGTACTCGTGTTCCGGAACATTGGACATCATGTCATCTTCGTTCAGATAGACGACCGGATGGTCGTTCCCGAGCGCTTCCTCAGTCATCCTATCCAATGCCTTTGCATCCAGAGGATTCTTGTAGATGACCTCTCCTTCCAGCACTACATACTGGCCGTTGAAGCTGACGTATGTTTCTATGCCGAGCGATTCCCTGAGCTCCTTGAACATGAACGGTGCCCGTCCCGTCGCGATCGCTACTATATGACCGGCATCCTGCAACTCCCCTACTGCACGCCTTGTCGATTCCGGCAGTTTCTTTTCCCGGTTCAGCAATGTGCCATCAATATCAAAGAAAATTATGCTTTTGTCCTTCATCCACTGCACCTCATCCTGAATTTTTTATAATTTTAGATCACTCTCATCATACATTATGAAAAGCCTTCCATGTCAAAGGATGGCTCTATTCTATTCTCTCTTTCAGAGTTTCATGCCACTCATTCGTTGTAGAACCATTCCGGTCATTGATGTAGGTGTGGATATTCCCGGTTACAACGACAAGCATGTCACTGGTACGATCCTCGATGTTCATGTCATATAATGCTTCTTCACCCTCTATGAACCCATGGAGCTGGCGGTGGGTGCCGAAGAGATTATGGTTGAATGGAATCTCTGGTGCTTCCGATGCCATTTCGACACGATCGATATCATCAAAAGAAATTGGCGTTTCATCGTTTATTGCGATACCGTCTGTTTCGAACTCGACCTCCACCTCATTTACGCTCTGGCTCCAAAAAGCGACCAGACCACCAATGATGATCACCAGCCAGAACCCGGCCATGAGCAGGTGGCTCTTCGAATATGTAACTGTATAGAGTTTCAGATCAACAATGACATTAAGAAGCAGCAGCATAGCGACCACGGATGCAATCGCCCATATCGACAGTACCGGATCGAAGAACAGATGAATGGATAATGCGACGAGGGATAACACGAGCATAATAATGAGAAAAATGCGTTCTATCTTACCGATTCCAAGGTCCTGCACCTTAAGATAATCATCATCTGTAAAACGACGATCGTCGAAGCTGAAGTAGTTTCTTTTTTCGGAAAAGAAATGCGTGTAGAAGTTCTGGATCAGGATACCGGCCAATAGAATATAAGTTAAAGTGAATATCATCTTCATACCTCCTTAGGAAATTATGCCATACCGGGGGAGGAATGACAAAAAGAGCATGGCTAGGCCATGCTCTTTTAAACTTTGTCCTTCAGTCCTCTATTTCATTAGATCGACGCCACTTGTCCAGCGTCTGCTCATGAAATTCTCCGAGGCTCCTGTATTCGCATTGATGTAATGTGTTTCCCTGCCGGATGGCCCCTCCATCTGGACTTCCCAAAGCGGCAGATGGACGAGTCTCGGCTCTGATTGTTCATGGTCGGGCTTCTTGAGCACATAGGAACGGTCGATCTGATTGCTCTGCACATCCTTGATGTATCGTCCGACCGACTGCACGTCGATGATAGGAGTGATGACCTTATCCTTCTCCACTTTAGTTTCTGATATGGATGGGACGGTGGAGAGCAGTCCCCGGTATCCGGATACGGCATCGACGAATATCATATTCGGTATGCGCTTCGGTTTGAAGGGGCGCCGCGTGGCGACGACTGTATTCCGTACAATCCACATGGGGTGATAGATCAACTCCGCAGTATGGATGCCGGCTTTGATGGCATCTTCACTCACTCCAGAGATCAACTTCATGCCAAAGGATTTCCTGATGAAGCCGGGGAGCTCGTGTGCTTCCACGGTCTGTTCCCCGAGCTGTTCAATATATTTCTCCTGCCTACCGATCAGTGTCATATCCATACCCCTCTGGCTGGATGGCAGCTTCTGCTTCTGCCTCCGCTTCAATATGTGTATGGTAGCGGTCGACCTGGTCCTGTATTTCCCTGGACGGTGGCGCAGTCATCAGGCTGACACCGACGGTGAGCAGCAGGGATATGGGTGCAGCGATGATCGGTTCGGCGTTCGTCGGCAGAATCTGCAGTGACACGAGTATGAGGAATACGACTGCGCCGCCGAGCATACCGGCAAATGCACCCTGTTTGTTGGCACGTTTCCACCAGATGCCGAGCACAAATGGAATGCCGAACGAGGATAACAGGAATCCGCCGACCCAGCCGACCATGATTGCGATGAGCTGGGGCGGGTTGATGGCGATGAGTATGCCTGCCACACTGGCCACCAGCATGACGATCAGGCTGAGCAGGGTGATCAGGCGCTCACTGGCATCTTTGTTGATGTTCTTCTTATATATATCATATGCAACACCTGCGGATACGGCGAGCAGCATCGCATCGGCGGATGACATGATGGAAGCAAGGAGCCCCGCCAGCATGATTCCGCCTATAATCGGCGGTAGGTAGTGTTCGATGACCGATACAAATATCATATCGGCATTGTCCAGCTGGTCTGCAATGCCGAGGCTGGCCCCGGCCATTGCCACGACCATGCCACTCAGGAAGAGCAGCAGGTAGATGAGCGTACCCCACATGGATGAACGGCGTGCCGTCTTCGCGTCCCTTGATGCAAAGTTACGCATGACGACAGATGGCGAGATGATGCCGAACCATAGGAATGCAATGAAGAGGCCGAAGTATGCCATCCATGGCTGTGTGACATCACCGAAATTCGGATCGACTGCAAGCGCGTCGCTCAGCAGTGCGAATACACCGCTGTGATCGAACAGTATGAACATGGCGAGCACCATGACACCAAGCAGCATGATCGCACCTTGGAACAGATCCGTGTAGGTGATTGCCCACATGCCCCCGAGTGCCGCATAGATTGTGAACCCGAGGCCAAGGATGATGACGGCCCATATATAATCAATACCAAGAACATAAGACCCGATCAGTCCTGAAGCCGTCAGCTGGGGTACCATATAGAATGTCATCGCCAACACGACGATGATGGCGGAAAGAATCTGCACAGAGCGTCCGAACCTCTGGTCGAAGAAGTCCGGCATCGTCTTGACGCCTGCCCTTCTCACCTGACCTGAAATGAGGAACATCGCAAAAGGCAGGATACCGATTGCACCGAATGCATAGGCAAAGAAATACGGCAGGCCGAGCGTCACGCCGGAGCCGACCGCCCCCATCAGTGAACTTGAACTGGCGACGGCAGCTGCGATGGCAAACGCCCCGACGAATGTATTGATGTTGGAGCCTGCGGTGTAGTAGTCGGATGAGGAGGATCGTGCCCTTCTATAGAAGTAGAGTCCGATTCCAATCATGAATAGAAGATACAGCAGTACGATGATCGCTTCAGTTATTCTCATGCATCTCTCTCCTCTCCGTTTCTTCCTTCACCGATTTCTCAACATATTCAATCCAGAAAACATAGACGACTGCGAGTATGAACCATAGAATAATTCCGACCAGCATGAGCCAGGCAGTAAGCGCCACTCCTGCCACATATGTTTCGTGCGGCCACCATACCCATACAATTGCCGAATACAGAAGTACGACAATCGCAAGGATGAACCCCGGGTCCTTGAATTTTGACCGTTGTGCCATTTCCATCCCCTCCGTAATGATATTTCACTCCCCCTTATTGATACTATGCCGCCCTCCTTTTCCAAATTTTCAAACACTTATGCTTCATTAAAATTATCATAAGCCTTTAGTGGGTTCAAGACACATAAAAATAGACACTTCCTTTAAGTAAGTGTCTATTTGATGATCATCACCGGTATTTTGGCATGCTTCGCCACCTTATGGCTGACGCTGCCGAGCACCATCTCCTGAAACATGTTCAGACCCCTGCTGCCGATGACCAGCACCTCATAGTTGCCGGAATTCGCTTCTTCAATGATCTTAAGGGAAGGGAGCCCCCGTCTTGTCAGGTATTTATGATCTATGTCTGCTTCATCAAAATGGCGGATGATGGAAGACAGCATATCCTTCTTCTGCTTGTCCCAGTTCCTTTCTGTACTTGAGCGTACAACATCCTTTTGTGTATCATCCGGATCCAGTACATGCAGGACAGTGATATTCGTATCCCCTCCCGCCAGCCTTGCGGTTTCGTATGCGGCCCTCCTGCTGTTTTCCGAGCCGTCTATTGCCAGAAGTATGTTTTTATAATGCATCCGTTCATCCTCTCATCAATCCATTTTAACCCTTTTTATCCCAATTTGTCGTTTCCGGATCTTCTTCTCCTCCACCCCCGTTGCTCCTGCGTGCCTCCCTCTTTACAAAAAAGGCGTGCATCAGCTTAAGGATCGGGCGGCCAAGAAGCTGCAGACTGCCGAGCAGAAACAGCAATGTCCCGATTGTCTGGGTCGTACTCCAGAAGAACATGATGCTGCCGATCGTAAACCATATCCCAAGGGACAGGTCATTTATGATTGAAAGCAGTTTATAGCGCTTCCTGAAGAAAATTTCAAAACGTCCGACGTCCAACTCGTATACGTTCTTTTCATTTTTGAGCCTCGGCATTCAAGTCATCCCCTGTTGATGTCTTATGAATCACTTGGTTTTAACAATACCCGCTCGGTAATGAACCTAACCGTAGGCCACGTGTGCCTCTTGCTAACCCCAAAAAAGTGGACACGAAATGCCAAGTCATGTCCACCACGTCTTACTTCTGCCTATTCTTCGATTGTAAATGCAATTTTGCCCATCATATCCGCACTCTCCAAATATTTGAAGGCTTCTTCATACCCGGACAATGGATGTGCCTGATCGATGATCGGTCTGATCTGATGTTGCTCCGAGAATTCGAGCATCTGATGCAGCTCTTCTGTGCTTGCCATCGTGGAGCCGAGGAGGTTGAACTGACCATAGAAGAATTTCCTCAAGTTCAATTCCACTGTGTCTCCTGTAGAAGCACCGAACGCAACGAGAGTCCCGCCACGTTTGAGCTGATCAAGCGCCTTGTTGAATGTGGAGGCACCGACGCTTTCGATGACCACATCGACCTTCTTGCCGTCCATTTCCTCATTCCAGTCGCCTTCGCTGTCGATGGCAAAATCCGCACCGAGCTCCAAGGCTTTTCTGCGCTTTTCTTCGGAGCGTGAAGTGATGTAGACCGTCGCGCCCTTGGCTTTTGCGAATTGGATGAGGTATATCCCGGCGCCGCCCGTGCCCCCTGGAATCAGAACGCTCATCCCTGCTTCCAAACCACCGCGGGTGAAGAGTGCACGATAGGCCGTCATGGCGGATAAGGCGAATGCCCCCGCTTCCTCCCATGATAGATATTCAGGCTTCGGCACAGCATTCTCCTCCGGGACGACGATATATTCTGCAAAGGTGCCATGTCCCGGCAGGCCTACAATGTCAAACCCTTCAGGCGGCACATCGCTGTTCTTCTGCCATCCCAGGGCCGGATTGACGATGACTGCATCGCCCGCTTCAACCTTCTCGACACCGGTGCCAACCGCATCGATTACGCCTGCACCATCCGATCCCAGGATGAGGGCAGGGTCTTCCGGCTTATGCCTTTCGGGCACAAACAGATCCCTATGGTTCAGTCCTGCCGAACGGAGTCTGATCCTGACCTCTCCTTTCCCCGGCTCAGGCAACTCCATCTCTCCGTAGTTCAAACCTTCCAGACCTTTCTTCTTTTCATGAAACACTGCTTTCATCTATGCTCCTCCTCATTCTTTCTACTCCCATCAATCATAAGACGCTTACATCATCCTCGGCAAATGAAGTGCTTGTATTTTTGTAAAATTGCGAGTTTTTCATGCTGATGTATAATGGTGAGAAAAGGAGGGATCGCATGACATTAACCTTGGAAATGGTCAAAGGCGCACAATCGAGGATCGGATCCCATATCATAAAGACACCATTGCTCAGAGCCCACGCACTTGATGCGCTTTTTGGATGTGAAGTCCATCTCAAACTCGAAAACATGCAGGTGACCGGTGCCTTCAAATACCGGGGGGCGATCAATAAGATACTCAAACTCTCCAACGAAGAAAAACAGAGGGGCATCGTCACCGCCTCATCGGGAAACCATGGCAAGGCAGTCGCCCACGGCGCCCGTGAGCTTGGAATCCAGGCGACCGTCGTCATTCCCGATACTGCACCGCCATTCAAGGTGGCGGCCATTGAACAGCTCGGTGCAGAGATTGTATACTCCACCGTCACAGAGCGCTTCGACGCCAGCGAAAGGATGGCCGAAGAGAATGGATACACACTTTTTCATCCCTATGATGATGATGACATCATGGCGGGACAGGGGACCATGGGACTGGAAATCATGGATCAGCACCCTTCCCTCGACACCGTCATTGTACCCACAAGCGGCGGCGGAATGCTTGGCGGGATTCTGACCGCCATGAAGGAAAGCAGCTCCTGCATCAGCATCCTCGGCGCGGAACCTGCAGCAATCCCCCGGTACAGTGAAAGCCTGGAACACGGGGAGCGGGTGAAGGTGGAAAGCCGCCGGACAATTGCCGATGCACTGGTTTCCGCACAGCCCGGCGGCCGCAATTTCCCGGTGGTACAGAAATATGTGGATGGCATGCTCAAGGCTGAAGATGCCTCGATTCTGAAGGCGATGAAGACGCTGCTGATGGAAGGCAGAATCCTTGCGGAACCTTCCGCAGCAGTGGGTCTGGCTGCAGTACTTGAGGAAACCTATACCCCGAATAGGGACGAGAAGGTCTGCTTTGTCATCTCCGGAGGCAATGTCGGCTTCGATCAGTTGAAACAACTGGATGATGTCAGCTATGGCATATAATGAAAATGAAGCCGCCTGGGCCAGGCGGCTTCATTTTTCATCCAGTTTTTCTGCTATATACCGATACGAATTCCTTTTATCCTCCGGCGAGAAGGTGATGGTGATGATCATGAACTCATCCACCCCGGAGGCCTCCTGGATGCGTTTGAGCTCATCCACGACTTCATCGGGGTTGCCGATGATCATCCGGTCCCGCATGGCTTGAAGCTTCTCTTCATCCTCCTTTGTCAATTCGCAGGCTTTCGCCTCTTCGATCGACGGGATCCCCCGGGTTTCACCGTGGAACTGCTGGACCTGCCAGATGAGCCAGCTGTATGCGATATCGTGGGCAGCTTCCGTCGTTTCTCCACAGACGACGGAGACCCCCATGATCGTCTCCGGACTCTGGCCTTTACTGCGTGGTGTGAAGTTTTCACGGTAATGCGCAAGAATCTCCTTGCCGTCCTCCTCACTCATGAACTGCCCAAAACAGTAGGAGAGTCCCTTCTCCGCTGCAAATGCGGCACTTTTTCTGCTTGTGCCGAGCATCCAGAGCGCAGGTTTGACCGGCGGCTCCGGGTTGGCGGCGAGGTCCGCCTCCCCATCGATATAGCCAGCCAGTTCATCGACCAGTTCGGGCATTTTGAACACCTGCTGCAGAAACCCGTCAGATAGTGCTTCGGACGCTTCTGCCGGGCCGCCCGGTGCCCTGCCGATGCCGATATCCACCCGATCCTTGAAAAGCGATGCAAGCATATTGAAACTCTCTGCCACTTTATACGGTTTGTAGTAGGGCAGCAATACAGCTCCCGAGCCGATCCTGATCCGTTTCGTATGGGCACCGACATAGCCCAGCATCACTTCCGGGGCGCTCGAGGCGAGATTCGGCAACGCATGGTGCTCAGCCACCCAGAACCTGGTATAGCCGTACCTGTCCCCCAACTCGGCCAATTGCCTGGAGGCCTCCAGTGCTTCATTCGGCGTCTGGCCCTTGGATATTGGCGCCTGATCCAAAATACTCAGTTTCATATCTCCTGCTCCTTATACTTCCTGTAGTGTGACCCTGAACTCGCCGGTCTGCCCCTCTTCGTAGAGGTTGTCGAGGGAAGTTGAATAATTGATGATCGTTCCTCTGAAATCCAGTCCCTCCTCCGGAATCCTGATATCGAATGTGCCTTTATATAGAAGGACCGTAACATCGTGGTATTCTTCACTCGTCACCTCGAAGATGAAGGATACTACCTGATGTCCTTCCTCAGTCTTTCTTTCATAATGCTTCACTTTAATTTCCGTATCATTCAGAACTATATTACGAACCATATTCTCATCCTTTTCCCCAAGAATAACACAGCCATCCTCCCCATATGGATGGAGGTGCTCAAAATGAATGCCCCACCATATCCAAAGCTTGGAATGGCGGGGCGGAAGCTATTCGCTCTTCTTTCTTTTTTCCAGCTGTCGTGTTGTCCATTCAATCCCTCCTTTACGGGCTATCCTGCTGAAGTCTTCCAAGGACGACTTCACCCAGGGTTTTTGCTGACATCAGAAGTGCACCTTCATTGGCTTCAAATTTAGGATGATGGTTCATATACGGCTCGTCCACGCCTTCAGGCTTGGCGCCGATATAGTAGAAGGCGCCCGGTGTCTTTTCAAGATAATAGGCGAAATCCTCAGACCCTGACAACGGCTTGCCGAATTCTACACCTTTAAGATATCCACCGACATTCGGCTTCAGAATGTCTTCTACAGCATGGGCAAGTTCAGGTGTATTGAAGAGCACAGGGTAATCGTACTTGTAGTCGAGGTCGACCGTTACTCCAAATGCACTTTCCAGGGATTCGGCAATGCCCTTGATGGCTTCGTATGCCGGCACTTTGTTCTTCTCGCTCATGTATCTTACTGTCCCCCTCAGCTTCACCGAATCCTGGATGACATTATAGCCGCCTGGTGCATCGAATGAAGCTACGGTGACGACCACCAGGTCCGCCGGATCCATCCTTCTGGAGACGACCGTCTGAACCTGTGTGACGAAATGGGCGCCGGCCACCAGGGCATCCTTGGCTGTGCTCGGCATCGCCGCATGGCCGCCTTTTCCTTGGATGGTAAGGTCGAAGTTGGATCGTCCCGCCATAGATTCACCCTCTGCCAGGACGACTTCACCCACTTCAAAGTTCGGGAAGATATGGATACCGTAAACTTCATCCAGGTCATCAAGTATCCCGGACTCGACGATGCCCTTGGCCCCGCCTGGAGGCACTTCCTCAGCATGCTGGTGGATCACCTTTATTGTTCCACTCCATTCATCTTTGAGCTCATAGAGGGATTCCGCAAGAATCAAAATATAGGCCGTATGCATATCATGTCCACATGCGTGCATGACGCCTTCCTTTTTGGACTTGAATGGCACATCCGCTTCCTCCTCGATCGGCAATGCATCGAAGTCGGCACGGATCCCGATCACCTTTCCGGCTGAAGCACCTTCAATTTTCACAATGACCCCATGGCCGCCCCCGGCGCCCGTCGTCACTGTGACATCCTTGCCGTCATAGAAGTCTGCGATGTACTTCGCCGTATTCTCCTCCTCGAAAGACAACTCCGGATTTTCGTGAAGATGGCGCCTGATTTCAATCATTCTCTCTTCTTTCTCTTCAAGCTTCTGCAACAACTTTTCTTTAACAGACATAAAATCCCTCCATATAAAATATCTAAAAATTACTTCTTTTCAGTCATTGTAGCACTATCAATTTTATGGATGAATACCGGCAAGGGATATATTTACACATTAGAGTATGTTTATGGCATTATTTCAGCAGATTGTCACAAAATGACAGCGCGGCCATTATTCATAATGGCATTCGAAATGTTCAAATCCTTTATTCTCTCCAATATCGGGTAAGTGAAATATAACTTAATCGACAGGAGAGGATACAATGGCAAGAAAACAGGAAACCCGCCAGGCCACTCCGGCCATGAACATCTGGTCCGGAGTTCTGTTCGGCATCGGGCTGATGGCGCTGATCGACGAAATCATCTTCCACCAGCTGCTGCAATGGCATCATTTCTACGACCTTTCCACACCATTCATCGGCATATTGTCCGATGGTCTGTTGAATGCTTTTGCACTGTTTGCGCTGGTTGCCGGCCTGTTCATGTTCGCAGACATACAGCGGCGGCATATTGCCCACGTGCGGATGTGGACTGCATCATTATTCCTTGGGCTTGGAGGATTCCAGGTATTTGATGGGATTGTAAACCATAAGCTGCTGCAGATCCACCAGGTACGATACGGGGTCGAAATATTGCCATACGACCTGGCTTGGAACATTTCCGGCCTCATTCTGCTGATCATCGGCACTGTTCTGTTCACTCAGGCCAAGAAGCGTATGAAACCAAGTGAGGCCCGATGATATGGCACACGCAAACTTCCTCCCCATCGAAATAGCTGTCGCCTTAATTGCACTTGCTGCTCTGATCCTGTATCCGGCTGGCATGTATATATCGGGTAAGAAGCACAAAAAATGGCCCTTCCACCGTTTTATATTATGGTCGGCCGGGGTTGTTCTGGCTGCTTCGGCCCTCACCGGGCCGCTCGCCCAACTGTCCCATACGAATTTCACTGCACATATGATGGGACATCTGCTGCTGGGCATGCTGGCTCCGCTTCTCCTCGCATTCGGCAAGCCGATGACATTGCTCATGCGCACTCTAAATGTCCGAACGGCGAGAAAATTGAGCCGTCTGCTCAACAGCCGCTATATCAGTTTCATCACCAATCCGCTGGTTGCAGCCACTCTGAACATCGGCGGGCTGTTCCTGATCTATATGACCGGGCTGTTCACGATGATGCACATGTCGGCATGGCTCTATGCCCTGATTCACTTGCATGTATTCCTGGCAGGATATCTATTCACAATCTCACTCATCTACATCGATATCACAACGCATAGATACAGCTACATGTACCGGGCCATTGTACTCATACTTGCACTCGGTTTCCATAAAGTATTATCCAAGCTCATCTACGCAGCACCTCCTGAGGGCGTCTCGAAGGCTGCAGGGGAAAGCGGTGCACTATTGATGTACTATGGCGGTGATATCATCGATATCGGATTGATCGTCATACTGTGTTGGCAGTGGTATCGGGCACGGTCTCCAAAAATGCAGAAGACAGCAGGTTCCGCCTAGCGGACCTGCTGTCTTTTTTTGTTATCTTTATATTTCCCGGGAAATTATCCTGTTGTCTTCCTTTCCATCTATTCTGCATTAGGGTTGGAGACATATTTCGCATACTGTGAATCCAGCATGTTTGCAAGCAAGCGTGTTTCAAACCCGAAAGCCTTCATGACCAGCAGGTGGATTTTCGCCTGCGTAACAGTATAGAGGATCCATGGAAGCGTCGGTTCGTACTCGTGGATGGCAATCAATACTTCATCCGTATCCAGCACACGGCGGAACTCGAGGCGCGCCCGGCCGTCCTCCCTAGTCTGGGAGAACTTTCCTCCTTTAATGTAGTAGAGGATCCGGTCTTCATATGAACGCTCCTCCGATTTCTCCAGAATTAGGATCGGCGATTTGAACAGAGGCAGTGCAATTGATGTCTCCTTGTCCTTCACACGCGTACTTATGAATTTCCCTCCGATTCGGGACAACCAGTTCACATAGTAGTCGGCTGTATCATCTATCGTCCATTGCTTTGGAATTCTTATACGCTGGACGGATTTCACATCGTTCTTCTCTATGTCGCTTTTCTGTATGATTTCAATGCCTTTTTTGGTGCTTGAATCTATTTCATCATCCAGCGCGATACGGACACTGTCCTTGAAGCTCGTTGGTGCATCTGATATGCCCTCTACACAGTTCTCATCCCTCATCACCATGTTGTGGGTAAGGCTTTCAAGCAATGGGTAGACCATCTCTTTCGGCTTCTGTGCAATCAGGCTGACCCAGAGCTTGGAAAGCGTGATCGGGATAATCGGCACATCGATCATCGGCAGCTTTTTGTCCATGACTTCCGCCGTCTCCTCAAACAATTGCCTGTAGGACTTTTCCTCGGGCCCTCCGATATCGATGGATTCATTTCGGCTGGACTCCCTTTCGATTACCCGAGTCAAACCTGTAATGACATCCTTCAGTGCCACCGGATGGGTCCTATTGTATGCCCAGGATGGGAGCAGAAGTCCGGGCAGGCGCTTCACCAGATTGTGGAGGATCGGGAAGGAAGACCCCTTCGGTCCCACAATCAGTCCAGCACGCAGTGTGGTCACGGGGATCCCGTAGGAACCAAGTATCCTTTCACATTCCAGTCGGCTTGCCAGGTGTTCCGAGAGCGTATCATCATCTGGAATGATTCCACTCAGATAAACGATCCGCTTCACGCCCTTCTGCTTGGCAGCCCATGCAAAATTGTCCGCTAGTATCGCATCCATGTCCTCGAACTTTGCCTGTGAAAGCTTTGATGAAGGCTGCATGGAATGGACGAGGTACACTGCAATGTCTATATCCTCCATTACATTCTCGATATCTATCTGTGAATAGAGATCCGCCTCCTTCCATGTGACATTCTCTTCGTCTTCCTTATCATCCGCATGTCTGGAGATCGCTATGATCTCATGATTTTCTTTGAGCTTCTCCAGAAGATTTCCGCCAATATATCCGGACGCACCGGTCAGTAATATTCTCATCAACATTCATCCCCTTTTCTTCTTTTCAATACGTACTTATACCCTGAAATGAAATATTTAGACCAGCCACTAGAAATCTGCATTAAAAATGGTACCCCACTCCCATCGGGTACCATTCCATCAATATTTCCATATTACTCCGCCCTGTTCAACGCTTCACTCAAACGGACTTGCCTCTCATTGATATATTTGTAATCAATGTCATACAATACATCCTCATCGAAACCATCATATACATAGCGGCTGAACGCTTCTATATCCTGCTTCACATCATCTGTACTATTCAGGGCGATATTCTCGAGAGCTTCAATGAGCGTCCTGAGGATCGTCACATCCTGCCTCCCATAGAAGCTGATCTGCGACAGCATCTTATAGAGTTTATCTTCCACACTGCTTCTTCTGACCACCAGTCGTCCCAGGTGCTTTTCATCATTGTATATGACGTACGTACCGGTATATTTGAAATTCTTTATGAGCGCTTCGGAAAGGTAGTGGATGCACTGGACAGCGGTGTTGGGGTCATTGATCCCGGGGGATAGCGCACGTATCGCAACATCCACAATCTTCTGCAGGCCATAGTCGACATCCTGATATACGCTCCGTTCCTTGCCGAGCTCAATATTCCTGATCAGACTGTCCGGAATTTCAGTCCCTTCATCGTGATGGATGGTGATAAGGATGGTAGAGGTCGTCACAAACTCCCCCACCAGCTGCTCGACATGGATGACAGCCTCATTCTCCTCCGCCCATTCAAACAGCCTGTCGTGGTTCATGAACTGGATGAAACCGAAGTCTTCGGACTGGAGTGCAGTCGTCGTGTCATACGACTCCACCATCTCGGGTTTCAGACCGCTTACTGCAACATGATCCTGATCGATCCTCTTTTCTTCCTTTTCTATCTCTTCCTTCACGTCCTCGACGAGAGAATTGATGAGGTTGCTGACCTGTATGCTCGAAGCGACGAAATGGATGAAGTATGCAAAGAAGAAAAGACAGAGTACGGCAAGCATGACCGCCACAATCGCCGAAATGACTTCCCCTTCGAATGTGGCCTGCTGCATGAAGGCCAGTGATAGGATCGAATACAGAAAACCGCCCATGAATACACCAAGGACCCGCATCGTCCTCCTGTCATTCACAAAGTTGGTGAGCACCCGTGGTGAGAACTGGGATGAATATGTAGTCAGCACTACCATGATGGTGGAGAACGTAATCGTTGTCATCGTCAACAGTGCCCCGGAAATCGAACCGAGGATCTCTTTGGCCAGATCGACCGATGTCGCCAGGAAAAACGCCAGTTCGAAGTTGAGCAGCGGCAGTATCTTCATGTCTATGTAGACGACAATCAGAGCCAAAGCAAGTGCCATCAGACAATAGATCACAGGAATGACCCATATGCTGTTTCTTATCGTTTTCAGGAATTTCATCATCATCCCCCATTTTCCTAGTCTGTAAGCCAATCATAACCGGGATGGGATGAATACTCAATAGAAGGCCGGGAACGACCCACATAAGAAGACGCAGCAAAAGACCCGTCTCCATTATGGAACCGGGTCTTTGATGAAACAAGAGCTATTCAGTCACTTCGCGCTTTCTCATCGGGAACTTGAATCTGCGGGATGTGCCATCTTCATTCTCACGATACAGGAAGTGGTCCACTCCGAGGCTTCCCGCCTTGTGCCCTCCAGCAAGTATGGCCAGGCCGATGAGGATGTACAATGGGTTTACTGATACTGTGCCTGCAAACAGGAATGCGAAGTTCATCATCAGTCCGAAGAATGCAGCATATGCGGTCAGTCCCCCAAGAAGCAACCCGAGTCCAACAAACACTTCACCCCATGGAATCATGATGTTGACGATCGGCGCCATCGGCAGAAAGACATTTTCCACAAGGAATGTATACCACGGGTAGACTGCGCTGCCGTCCGGGCCGACTACAGGATTCTGGACTGCATTCTGCAGATATCCTGAAGCATCAAAGCCATTCATCACTTTGCCCAAACCACTCGTAAACCAGCCAAACCCGAGGAATATCCTCAAAATAAGTAATACATATTTGCTCGCCTTATTTTCCCTAAACCATCTGATCATTTGTATTTCTCCTCTCTGATTATCCGTTCTTTTCTATAGGTTCATTATATGTGAATATTATCACATATGCAATAGTTTTTGTTAATTTTTTCACATTAATTTACGTAATTAAGGAAAATAAAAAAAGCACAGCCGGAGGCTGTGCAGAATGATGGTCAGCTTATGATTTGAGAAGCGGTTTTGTTCAGAAAGCGGAGGAGCTGATCATTGACGAATTCAGGCTGTTCCTGATGAACCCAATGTGTCGCATTCTCGACCCAGATTACAGCATCGCTGTCGATGAGCTTAAGGCTCTCCTCTGCCAGCTTACTGGACAGGAACTGGTCGCCTTTCCCCCATATGATCTTTACGGGCACTTCGATATCGTCCTTCCGCACACTCTTCATGCTGGAGGGCATTGCACGATACCAGTTCAGCATGCTCGTCAGCGTCTTGGGCCTTGCCCAAGCAATCTTATATGCACCAAGCTCCTCTTCTGTGAATGTCCCTTTTCTACTCGTCATCTTAAGGGCCTGCTCCATATACCGGTAATCGTTGCTGCTCATGATCTTCTCCGGTACTTTCGGAATCTGGAAGAACAGCATGTATGAGCTCCTCAGCCATTGCAAGGGCGTCTTAAGCATGACTATAGGGACTACTGCCGGATGCGGCACATTGATCGCCACAAAGCCCCGGACCAGTTCAGGATGCGTGCTCACCAGATGCCAGCCTACCACACCGCCCCAATCGTGGCCGATGATGGCTGCATCCTTATGTCCAAAGTAGTGGATGAGCCCGATGATATCATTCCTGAGCGTATCGATGTGGTAAGCCCCGACCCCATCCGGCTTGTCACTTTTATTATATCCACGCTGGTCGGGGGCGACGACCCTATATCCCGCTTCGGCCAACTCACGGATCTGTCTTCTCCAGCTGAACCAGAACTCGGGGAAACCATGGAGCAATATCACCAGATCTCCCTCCTCGGGGCCGGAAACTGCAACATGGAGCTCCACTCCATTCGTCTCGATATGCTCGAAATCGATGTTCATCATGATAACCTCCATTCCGTAGTATGAAGCTGTTTGCCAATCACTTAATAATTCCCGGCTTCAAACCTCTTTAACCACACTTTGGAAATCAGGCGATGATCAGGACATTCGATTCCATCATTTCGATAATGCAATTTTTATATGTTCCAAGTGATGCTCTTCATGCCATGCGAGTTTCGCCACTTTTGTTGCTACAGTGATCTTACCGTTCGTCTCATGGATGAAATATCGGTCCAACTGCGCCTCCGTCAGGTTGCGCGCCACTTCTGTGATGCGTGCGTTCATCCCTTCGAGCATTCTGATGGACGCCTCTACAGGAAGTTCAGTATCCGGCTGCACCGCCCATTCCCCCTGGAGAAAGCCGGGCACCGTCGGTGCATCGTCCGTAAGTGCCAGTTTCAGGCGCTGATACATATTCAATTGAGAATCCGCAATATGGTGAACAAGCTGCCTTACCGTCCAACTCCCTTCACGATAGGTTTTTGATAGATCCTCTTCACCCAGATCATCAACTACTGCCCTCAGCCGACCTGTATAGGACTCGATCTGATCCGCCCACTCCTGTACATTTTCAAGCGTTGGTGTTTCTGGTACATCCAGTTTACCTATTGGAAACTTAACATCCATTAAAATTCTCCTCCCATAACAATGTCTTCCATTTCAATATACTATACATCCAGCTTCGATTTCGATTGTACGCTCAAAGCGATGAATAAAAAAACTATCCTTTATCCACTGTACTCCCGATCTTCTGGCGGAACAGCTTGAGGAAAGCTTCCTTGTCATCCTTGGAGAATGGCTTCGGCCCTTTCGTCCTCCCGCCGCCTTTGCGGATCATGCTGCCCATATAACGCGTCTCAAGCAGATGATCGATATTCCTGGCGTCATATTCAAATCCTTTATGATGGAGTACTGTGCACCCCTTCGGCAGAAGCAGGGAAGCAAGCCCGTAGTCCTGGGTCACCACCATATCATCCGCTGCTACGAGCTGCACCACTTTAAAGTCCGCAGCATCCGGACCCGCTTCCACATACACAGCCCGGACATGCTCGGGCAATTCCTGGGTGGAATAGTGCGACAGACTCGACACCAATACGACCGGCACCTGTCTGTCCCCTGTTTCTTTTATGATGATATCCTTCACCGGACATGCATCCGCATCAACAACCACTTTCATCCAATCACCTTTCCTTAATGACCTCTTCCACACAAAAGCAAAAATGGAAGATACATCACCTCATCCGTACTTCTTCTGATGCGCCTTCTTCAGCTTGAGGTAATCTTCATCCTCCCGCACCGTCTTCCATTTCTCTTCAAAGATCGCAGCCGATTCCGCCTTCTCCTCATCAATATCCCGTTCGTTCACTTCACCGTTCTTGTCGTACTTCCTTCCACCTTTATAATTGGCATAACGGCGGGAGCGCGTATATCCCATCTGGAGGAATTTCCTCGCCATGTCCATCCCTACAAAGTCGTCCTCTTCCTTATAGTCCAGATACATCTGATAGATCTTATCCGAGGATTCCCGGGCAATCTCAGGTGTCTTGAAGCGCCAGTGCGGGAGTATTTCACTTTTATAGGGTTCCACCATCAGCACACCCTGCTCGCCTCTTCCCACTCTGTAGAGTTCAGGCTGTTCACGAAAATCGATGTTGTCAAAATCCAAATCGTAGTCGAAAGCCATTTTTATCCCTCCAACTCCATTTATTATCAGTAAAAATAATGGCTTCTTGACATATACCCTCGAGCTTACCGTTATGAATCCTTTTCCAACCTGTCTATTTTAACGTCCAAGCCGAAATATTCATTTAAATATTTTTGATAGTTGCCTCTAGTCACTTCAAGCTTTTCTTTCTCGCCATCCATCGTGATCGTGAGATTGTTCTCCGTCATCGATACACGGCCATAGCTCTTCGGCATCGTGATTATCAGATGCCTCGTAAAGATTGAATCCGGATGGTGTTGATTATAGTCCATATTGTCGTTGAAGTCCTCTGGCCTACGCGGTTCGAAATATCCTTTATACAGTGTTTCAAAAACACCTGCATTTTCTTTCTGGACTTCAAACCCATCGTTTACTTCAACTGCACGGTACCGGCCATTCACATCATCGATTGTGATTTCCTGACCAATTGGACGAATCGGCATGGCTTTCACGGGCAGGTCGCCAAATCCGACATCAGCGACATACAGTGCGTCCGCCTTCACCAATGTCGACATATGACTGCCTTCCCGTGTCCATCCATCTGGATTTTTCACAGTGGCAGCAACATTATATGCCTCATATCCCTTTTCATTTAGGTAATATCTGAATAAAGTGTTCATCTCATAACAGAATCCCCCTCGGCCCCGTGTGATTATCTTCTCGGATAGATTGTCCAGTTCCACTGAAACAGGTACTTCATTCTGCACATCTATATTCTCAAAAGGCACCCGTTTCATATAACTCGAGATATAATCATCCAGTCTGCCGGATGGATGGCCCAAAAAACGATCCATCTCCTCAATCATAAGTCCATCTCCCTAAATGTGGTGCATCCTATTTGAATATCATCACAAACATCTATATGCCTATAAGCTTTGTGATGCCGTCAGGCAGCATCTCTGCAATATAGATATCACCGTGGACATCTACAGCGACTCCATGCCCAAAGGTGCCCAGTGTCCGGCACCTGCCGATAAATGCATCATCAGAATTGAAAACGTGCAAGGACGGCACCTGGTCTGTAACATAAATGAATCCCTCCCTGTCCTGGCATATATCCATTGGGTGAAATACATTCGATAGTTCTTTTAAATAGCTGCCACTCTGATCGAATATTTGAACCCGATTGTTTTCACGATCCGCGACCAATACCCTTTCGTTTCGATCTAGCATTACTGCGTGGGGGGTACTGAGACTCCCTTCTCCTGTTCCAAGCCCACCCCAGGTGTTGATCCACTCACCATCTCTATTAAAGTGATGGATATGTGCATTGCCGTAGCCATCCGAAACAAAGAAGTCCCCTCTTCTGGAAAAGGCGATATCAGTCGGATGATTGAAAGGTTCCCCTGTATTTCCTGGGTTATGCTGATTGCCCACCATACGGAGGACCTCTCCCTGCCTATTGAAAACGATGATCCTGTGATGGTCCCGCTCCACCACATACACTTCGCCTTCCCGATTGATTTCTAGATAGTGCCCATCCTTGATTTCAACATCGCTCCATTGATCCACAAGTTCGCCATTGGAATTGAAAACGAGCATGAATGGATCACTTCTCTGCAGCACGTATATATAGCCTTCCTCATCACTCGAAACAGCCGAGACATTATTGATATACTGTCTTGAAGAATCTTCAGCCCAGTCGCTCTCCACCCTATACTTCTTCTCACCCAATCTGAATATCATGTCAGACATACCTTCATCCACTCCTCATCTGTACTTGGTTTTATTTCCATATTTTTGAGCAACTTCTTCTATAGAGCATCTGTAAGTATTGACTTAACTTCATACTATCATAATGTGTAGAGGTGTTATCCATATACGCCCCTTGTTCAATCCCTCTGTAAAATTATAAACAAAAAAGCACTCCCCAATCTTTGGGAAGTGCTTTCCAATATATAAATATATTAACGTTTTGAGAACTGTGGAGAACGACGGGCTTTCTTGAGTCCGTATTTCTTACGTTCTTTCATACGTGGGTCACGTGTAAGGAGTCCAGCTCTCTTAAGCACGCCACGGTTTTCCGGATCTGCTTCCAGAAGTGCTCTTGCGATACCATGACGGATTGCCTGAGCTTGTCCTGTGAAGCCGCCACCTTTAACGTTTACCAGTACATCGTAGTTACCTTGTGTTTCTGTAACTGCGAATGGCTGATTCAAGTCAAGGATGAGACTTTCGAATGGGAGATAGTCCCTCATGTCACGTCCGTTGACTGTAACATTGCCTTCACCTGGTACGAGACGTACACGCGCTACTGCATTTTTACGACGACCTGTTCCTGTATATTCTACTTTAGCCAATGAATTAACCTCCTATCCTTAACCGCGAAGTTCGTAGTTTTCTGGTTTTTGTGCTTCATGCTTGTGTTCGCTTCCAGCGTATACATGAAGTTTCTTGCCTTGTGCGCGACCGAGTCTGTTCTTTGGAAGCATGCCTTTGATGGAGTTCTCCAACAGACGGACAGGGTTCTTCCTTTTCAGTTCACCAGCTGAGATGGATCTGATTCCACCTGGGTGGCCAGTGTGTCTGTAGTACATTTTGTCCTGTTCTTTGTTGCCGGTCATTTGGATCTTTTCAGCATTGATGATGATTACGTTATCACCTGTATCAACGTGTGGTGTATAAGTCGGTTTGTTCTTGCCGCGAAGTATTGATGCAACTTCAGAAGAAAGACGACCAAGTGTCTGTCCTTCTGCGTCGACAACATACCATTTACGTTCAATATTGGCTTCGTTTGCCATAAATGTTTGACGCATTTCCAGTCCTCCTAAATATATGAGTGGTGCTCTCATTCATGCTCTCTAAAATAAAAAAGCTTCGTTTGCTTTATATCGTTTTGCACAATAAGTTTCCGGGGCTTATCGTGGGTGATATAAAATTATACCGTTGTCTATGATAACCTTAAAAGGGTATTTTGTCAATGTTTCAGTGGATTAAATTATATTTTTCCAATGCCTCATTCCGTGATGTTTCATCGAGGAATACACGTTCCAGGTAAAGGCCTTCTGGTGGAGCCGTCTTGGGCACGAGTGTCCTGTCCCTTGCCTCTATGATCTGAGGTGTGCGGGAAGCTTCCCACCGGCCCTGGCCGACCTCAAGCACATAGGCGACGAGGATTCTGACCATGTTGTAGAGGAATCCGGAACCGATGATCAGGAAGTCATAGCCGTTCTCCGTCTTTATCAGGTCGAAACGATAGATGTGGCGCACCTTGTTTTCGATCGGCGACTTTGCACTGGAGAAGCTTGTGAAGTCATGGGTGCCGACGAAATGCTGCATCGCCTCCCGCATCTTTTCTTCATCCAACTTATACGGATAATAGGTCTTCAGGCCTCTTTCGAAAGGATCCCGGATTTCCCCCTGATAGATCCGGTACCGATAGGCCTTGCCGGCCGAATGATGGCGTATATGATAGTCCGGACTGATCCGTCTGACTTCGTGGATCGCTATGTCCCCTGGCATTGCACTGTTCAATGCATGCTGCCATTTCGGTTCAGGGATGTTCAGATCCGTATCGAAATGGAAATACTGCTCCCGTGCATGGACCCCGCTGTCGGTACGTCCTGCAGGGTGGATTCTGACGGGGACCTTATGCATCCGCTGAAGTATCTTTTCTATCTCCCCCTGGACTGTACGCCCCTCCATCTGGTACTGGAAACCGTTGAATCCGGCACCATTATAGCTTGTTCTTACTAGATAACGCATTCCTCTACTCCTTACTGTCTGATCATCCACAGGATGATGCCGAATATGATCATAAGAATCAGTGCGAAAGTGTCCTTCCACTGCCAGTTGAGCACACGGTAGTGTGTTCTGCCTTCCTCTCCCTGATACCCTCTCACTTCCATGGCAATGGCCATCTCCTCCGCCCTTTTGAAGGATGAAATGAAAAGTGGGATGAAGATTGGTGTCAGTGCCTGCAGTCTGGACATCAGGTTTCCGGTCATGAATGTCGATCCCCTGGCACTCTGGGCCTTGATGATCTTCTCCGTCTCATCCATCAGTGTCGGAATGAACCGGAGGCTGATGGACATCATCAGCGCAATTTCATGCACGGGCACCCTGAAGACCTTCAGTGGCTTCGCGATGCGTTCAATCGCATCCGTCAGCTGCAGCGGGCTTGTGGTCAGCGTCAGTATCGTCGTAATCAGGACAAGCATTGCGAGCCGTATGGTAATGTAGATACCCCGCACGACACCTTCCGATTCTATTGTGAAGAAGCCGGCATCTACAAGCACAGTCCCCCCCTTGGTGAAGAAGAGGTGCATGAAGAACGTGAACAGCAGCAGTATGAGTATCAGCTTCAATCCATTGAAGAGGAAGCGGATGGACAGTCCTGCAGTCTTGGTCAGTACAGTGATGAAGACGATCAGCAGTGTGTAGCCGGTCCAGTGGTTGGCAAAGAATACAATGGCCATGAAAAGGACGACCGCCAGTATCTTTGCACGTGGATCCAGCTGGTGGATGATGCTGGACCCCGGTATATATCTGCCAAGCAGCATTTTACTGAGCATAGCCCGCCCTCCATTCCCTATAGAGTTCGGTGAAATGCTCGACATTCCTTGGCATGCTGTCGAAGACGACACCTTTGTCTTCCAGGTCATGGACCAGCCTGACGATGTCCGGCGGTTCGAGTGCAAAACGTCCAAGCAATGCTTCATCAGTGAGCAGGTCGAGGGTTCTGCCTTCCCTCACAAGATGGCCGCTGCTCAGTACCTTTACATAGTCGGTATACTCGAAGACATCGTCCATATCGTGTGTAACAAGGATGACGGTGATGCCCATCTCCTGGTGGACCCGCTTAAAAAGCGCCATCGTCTCAATATGACTTTTCGGATCCAGCCCTGCCGTCGGTTCATCCAGAATGAGTACTTCCGGTTCCATGGCGAGTATGCCCGCGATGGCTACCTTGCGCATCTGTCCGCCTGACAGATCGAAAGGCGATGATTGGAACAGGGACGCATCAATGTTCAGCAGATCCAGATAATATTCTGCTTTCTCCTGTGCTACAGTTTCATCCATTCCCATGTTCTTCGGTCCAAACATGACATCTTTGAGTACCGTTTCTTCGAAAAGCTGATGCTCAGGAAACTGGAATACCATGCCCACATGCTTTTTTACCCGGTGGATATCCTTCTGCTTCGACTTCCTCTTCAGCAGAATATCACCGACACGCACCTCCCCCCTATTTGGAAGGAGCAGGCCATTCATCGTCTGGATCATCGTCGATTTGCCGCTGCCCGTATGGCCGATGATGCCATAGTATACACCTTCCTCGAAGGTTGTACTGATGTCGTTCAGTGCAAGATGTTCAAAGGGGGTGTTCTGGTGATAGATGCTCGTCATATTCTTGAATGTGATCCTCATAGGCGTTCCACCAATTCATCGTATGACATGAAAGAACCGTCAAGGAGCTGCCTGGACAGCTTCATATGGAAAGGCAGCACCAGACGGCTGGCCACCAGCGCATCCGTGTCCTGATATATCTCCTCCACCGTACCTTCACTGATGACACGACCATCCTTCATGATGACGGCATGGTCGCTCTCTTCAATCTCTGACAGGTCATGTGTGATGAAGACGAGCGTTGTCTTTCCCTGATGGTGGATGGTTCTCAGTATATCGAGGACCTCCTGCCTGCCTTCCGGATCTATCATGGAAGTCGCTTCATCCAGAATGAGCACTTCAGGTGTCATTGCCAAAGCCCCTGCGATGGCTACACGCTGCTTCTGTCCCCCCGACAGCCTGGAGGGCTCATGGTCGCGGAATTCAAGCATATTGACCGCCTTGAGCGCCTCCTCGGTGCGCCTTACCATCTCTTCCCTCTCGATGCCATTGTTCTCAAGGCCGAAGGCCACATCATCTTCAACCGTCGCACCGACAAACTGGTTGTCGGGGTTCTGGAAGACGATGGCAAACTTCTTCCTCAGTTCTGCACGGTTTTCATCATCCAGCACTTCTCCATCGACAGTGATGGTGCCTTCATAGTCATTCAGTATACCCATGAGTATTTTGACGAGTGTACTCTTGCCAGAGCCGTTATGTCCGATGATGGAGACCCATTCCCCACGCCGAAAGGTCAGGGAGATATGATCCAAAGCTCTATATTCACCTGTCCGATAACTATAGGTTATATCTTCAAGACCAATCATAACTCCACCACCATTTTTATGTAATAAAAAAGCGCGTACCCTGCACATGGGAGTCGCGCGATGATTCAGTATTGCCTGCAGGGTACGTTGAGCTAGACAATATGGCCCTCAGGCCACATTATCGTAACACTCATTCTGCTTTTATAAGAGATTACGCTTCTTCAGTCGCAGCAGTGCCTTGTACGAATTCGATGATTACGAGTTCAGCACCGTCTCCACGGCGTTCACCAAGCTTCTTGATGCTTGTGTAGCCGCCCTGGCGGTCCTCAAAACGTGGTGCAATATCATCAAAAAGCTTTTGAAGTGCGTACTGTGTAGTACCATCTTCATTTGCGATTTCGACATTGCGTACTGTCTGTCCTGCACGACGTCTAGACGCGAGGTCTCCACGCTTGCCAAGTGTAACCAGTTTGTCTACCACTCTGCGAAGTTCCTTCGCTCTCTGTTCAGTTGTTGTAATGCGTTCGCTCACGATGAGGGATGTTGCCAGATCACGGAGCATCGCTTTTCTTTGGTCGGACGTGCGTCCTAGTTTTCTGTAGCCCATTGCAATTTACCTCCTTTATCAGTCTTCTTTACGGAGCCCCAGACCGAGGTCCTCAAGTTTAAACTTAACTTCTTCAAGAGACTTGCGTCCCAGATTCCTTACCTTCATCATGTCTGCTTCACTCTTATCAGTCAGTTCCTGTACTGAGTTGATGCCTGCACGCTTCAGACAGTTGTATGAACGTACTGACAGGTCGAGTTCCTCGATGGACATTTCAAGCACTTTCTCTTTCTGGTCCTCTTCTTTCTCGATCATGATTTCTGCATTCTGAGCTTCATCAGTCAGACCGACGAAGATGTTCAGGTGCTCTGTCATGATTTTGGCAGCAAGGGAAATGCCTTCCTGCGGGGAGATGGAACCATCTGTCCATACATCCAGGGTGAGTTTGTCGAAATTCGTCTTCTGGCCAACACGCGTGTTTTCAACTGTATAGTTGACACGTTCGATTGGTGTATAGATCGAATCCACCGGAATCACACCGATTGACATATCACTCTTGTTATTGCCCTCTGCAAGGGTATAACCTCTGCCACGATTTGCGATCATGCGGATCTTCAACTGACCACCATTGGATACTGTTGCAATCTTCAGGTCGCGGTTCAAAATCTCAACGTCGCTGTCGTGGGTGATGTCGCCGGCTGTGACGATGCCTTCACCACTGAAGTCGATTTCCAGAACTTTTTCATCTTCGGAATAGATCTTGAGTGCAAGCTTTTTGATGTTTGTGATGATTGTTGTAACATCTTCCACAACATTTTCAATTGTAGAAAATTCATGCAGTACATTTTCTATTTCTATCGTTTTGACTGCCGCACCAGGTAATGATGATAAAAGAATGCGACGCAAGGAGTTTCCAAGTGTTGTTCCATATCCTCTTTCCAGAGGTTCAACAACAAACTTACCAAACTTAGAATCTTCCGATACTTCGACTGTTTCAATTCTAGGTTTTTCGATTTCTATCATTTGTCTACTTATCCTCCCTCTAAACGCCGGAAATATTATGCAGCCATGTGTTTTACATTACACTCGGAATTGTCCTGTGACCAGTAATTATACACGGCGACGTTTAGGCGGACGGCAGCCATTGTGTGGTACAGGAGTGACATCTTTGATTGCTGTAATTTCAAGACCTGCAGATTGGAGTGCGCGGATTGCTGATTCACGACCTGCCCCTGGACCTTTTACTGTAACTTCGACAGTTTTGAGTCCGTGTTCCATTGCCGCTTTGGAAGCTGTTTCTGAAGCCATCTGTGCAGCGAATGGTGTAGATTTCTTAGAACCTCTGAAACCAAGTGCACCTGCTGATGACCATGACAGTGCGTTACCAAAATCGTCAGTGATAGTTACAATTGTGTTGTTGAATGTTGAACGGATATGCGCGATACCGGAGTCAATATTCTTTTTCACTTTACGTTTACGTGTTTGTTGTCTACGAGCCATTTTTTCTCCTCCTTTTCCCTAATTATTTCTTCTTGTTCGCAACTGTTTTAACTGGACCTTTACGTGTACGGGCATTGTTTTTGGTATGCTGTCCACGAACTGGCAGTCCACGACGGTGACGGATTCCCCTGTAGGAAGCAATCTCCATCAGACGCTTGATATTAAGGTTCTGCTCACGACGGAGGTCACCTTCAATCTTGTACGTGTCGACGACTTCACGGATTTTGTTCAGTTCGTCTTCAGTAAGATCCCTTACACGTGTACTTTCAGATACACCTGCTTTTTCAAGGATTTCTGCCGCTCTTGAGCTGCCGATACCGTAAATATAAGTGAGAGAGATTACGACACGTTTTTCACGTGGTACGTCTACTCCTGCAATACGAGCCATATGTTACACCTCCGATTTTATAATTTAGCCTTGCTTCTGTTTGTGCTTAGGGTTTTCACAGATTACCATTACTTTGCCGTTTCTGCGGATGACTTTGCATTTTTCACAGATCGGCTTGACTGATGGTCTTACTTTCATGTGTTTTACCTCCTTAGAATGTGGAGTCCATTATTTAAAACGATAAGTGATTCTGCCACGTGTTAGATCATATGGTGACATTTCGACTGTTACTTTATCGCCAGGAAGAATACGTATATAGTTCATACGGATTTTCCCTGAAACATGGGCGAGAATCTCATGCCCATTTTCAAGTTCCACTTTGAACATAGCATTCGGCAATGTGTCAAGCACTGTGCCTTCCAGCTCGATAACATCTTGTTTACTCATTTCAAATTCCCCCTTTACAGCATTCTAATCTATATTAGAAATCCACTTCAGGTGAAGATAGACTACACTTAACGTCAAAATATGAACTTGGATATTTTTCGTTATAATACAAGCAACATTCACTCAGAAGTGTCTGAAGAGGTGAATATACTTATATATTTTGCAGAATCGCATCAACATCGCTGAACACTTCATCAATGTCCTGGGAACCGTCCACTTTGACAAGCACTCCCTGATCTTCATAGAAGTCAAGCATCGGTGTTGTCTGCTGGATGTTTACTTCCAGACGATTTGCAACTGTTTCAGGGTTGTCATCTTCCCTCTGATACAACTTACCGCCATCAAGATCACAAACGCCCTCCTGCTTCGGTGGGTTAAACACAAGATGATAGGTAGTGCCGCAGACTTCACAGATGCGGCGGCCAGTCAGACGATTCATCAGTTCTTCTTCTGTAACTTCAACATAGATCGTTTTATCGATCTTTGTTCCAAGTTCCTTCATGATGCCGTTCAGTGCTTCCGCCTGCTCCACAGTGCGTGGGAAACCATCCAATAGGAAGCCATCTTTCGCATCACTTTGGCTCAAGCGTTCCTTGACGATGCCGATTGTCACTTCATCTGGGACAAGTTCACCTTTATCCATATAGGATTTGGCTTCCTTGCCGAGTTCCGTGCCATTCTTGATGGCAAGACGGAACATGTCGCCAGTTGAAATATGAGGGATCGGGTATTTCTTTATAATCTTGGATGCCTGTGTGCCTTTACCTGCACCAGGTAGTCCCATCAATATAATATTCATACGCTTTTCCTCCTACCTACGCTTTCTAAAACCGCGGTATTCTCTTTGGTTTGCTTGTGCTTCCAACTGTTTCATGGTTTCAAGTGCAACACCAATGACAATCAGAAGACTCGTACCTCCAATTTGAATCGCTTGCGGCAGATCCATGAACTTCGTAATAAGAAGTGGCAGGATGGAAATGCCGGCCAGGAAGAGTGAGCCTACAAATACGAGCCTATATAATACAGACGTAATGTAGTCTTGGGTGTTCCTACCCGGACGGATGCCAGGTACGTAACTTCCCTGCTTCTTAAGGTTGTCTGCCATCTTTTCAGGATTGACCTGGACAAATGAATAGAAGTACGTAAATGCAATGATCAGGGCAACATAAAAGATCATTCCTATCCAATCGGACGGATCAGCGAATCTTGCGATCGTCTGGGCCCAGTTGGCATCAGGGAAGAATAGTGTCAGCGTCTGCGGGAGCATGAAAAATGCCATCGCAAAGATGACCGGAATTACCCCTGCCGGGTTGACCTTGAGCGGCAGGAATGTCGATTGTGGTGCCAATTGTGATGAAGTTCGTTGACGTTTGGCATATTGTACCGGAATTTTACGCACAGCCTGCAGTATGAATACAGCAAAGGCTGTAATCAGTATGAGCATGATGATGAGTCCAACCATCTGCAGCACTGCCATCGTCGTATCATCTGCACCGACGAATTTCTGCTGGTAGAGCTGAATGATTGCGCTTGGCAGAACGCTGAGTATACCTGCAAAGATGATGATTGAGATACCATTTCCGACACCATGTGTCGTAATCTGTTCTCCCAGCCACATCAGGAAGGCTGTTCCTGTTGTGAGCACGAGTGCAATGAGCAGGTAGGAGCCAATATTACTATTATCCAGGAGCATACCTTCGAACATCTGGTTGAAAGCAAAGGACATTCCCAACGATTGTATGAACGCAAGTATGATCGTGAAATACCGTGTAAATTGACTGAGCTTGCGTCTTCCGACTTCACCCTGCTTTGCCCATTCAGCAAACTTCGGTACAACATCCATCTGCAGGAGCTGCACCACGATTGATGCTGTAATGTAGGGCATGATGCCCATGGCAAGAATGGAGAAGTTCATCAGTGCGCCACCACCGAAGGTGTTCATAAGATCCAGCACGCCCTGTTGGCCTGCCCCCATGTCGAACACACTCGGATCCACACCTGGAACCGGTATATATGTGCCGATCTTGAAAATGACGAGCATTGCCAAAGTAAAAAGAATTTTACTGCGGATTTCTTTAATTCTAAAGAAATTGGATAACGTGCCGAGCATTAGATCACCTCGTAGCTTCCGCCCTGTTCCTCAATTGCTTTAGCAGCTGAACCAGAAAACTTATGAGCTTTGATTGTTAATTTCTTCTCAAGAGTACCATTGCCGAGTACTTTGATTCCAGATTTTGCATTCTTAACAATACCATTTTCTTTCAGCATTTCAGGTGTAACTTCAGTGCCGTCTTCGAAACGATTCAGATCGTCCAGGTTAAGCACTGCGTATTCTTTACGGTTAATGTTCGTAAATCCACGTTTTGGGATACGACGGAAAAGTGGAAGCTGTCCACCTTCGAATGTTGGTCCAACTCCGCCACCGGAACGTGAATTCTGACCATTATGACCGCGTGCAGATGTCTTACCGTTACCAGAAGACATACCACGACCTACACGATTGCGGTTCTTACGCGCACCTTCTACTGGTTTCATTTCATGTAATTTCATCCTTGCACCTCCTATATCATAATATCATTATTTTTCTTCTACTGAAACTAAGTGGCTGACTTTCTCAACCTGACCTCTGAGCTGAGGTGTATCTTCAAGCTCGACCGATTGTTGGAGCTTTCTGAGTCCGAGGGAAGCAACTGTTCTTCTCTGCGTCTCAGATCTCCCGATCAAGCTTTTTTTGAGGGTGATTTTAACTTTAGCCATGTCTGTAAATCCCTCCTTAATTTTGTAGCTCTTCTACTGATTTGCCGCGCAATTTAGCAACTTCTTCTGCGCTTTTAAGTTCAGTAAGGCCTGTCATTGTTGCACGAACAACATTGATCGGAGTGTTAGCACCAAGAGACTTGCTCAAGATGTCGGAAACTCCTGCAAGTTCGAGTACGGCACGGACCGGTCCACCAGCGATAACACCTGTACCAGGGGCTGCAGGTTTCATGAATACTCTGCCGGAGCTGAAACGTCCAATGATTTCGTGTGGGATAGTACCGTCTACGAGTGGTACTTCGATAAGGTCTTTCTTAGCAGCTTCGATTGCTTTTTTGATTGCTTCAGGCACCTCTTGGGCTTTACCTGTACCAAAGCCTACACGTCCTTTTTTGTCTCCTACTACAACAAGTGCAGAGAAACGGAAACGACGTCCACCTTTTACAACTTTAGCGATACGGTTGATTGTAACAACGCGCTCTTCGAATTCCTGTACTTTCTCTTCTCTACGAGCCATAAATGTTATTCCCTCCTTCTATTAGAATTGCAGACCGTTTTCACGTGCAGCTTCTGCGAGTGCTTTCACACGTCCGTGATATAGATAACCACCGCGGTCGAATACTACGCTTTCTACGCCTTTTTCTTTGGCACGTTTAGCTATCAGTGCGCCTACTTCAGCAGCTGCGTCTACATTGGATCCAATTTCATTCTTGAAATCAGCATCTTGTGTAGAAGCACTTGCCAATGTCGTCTGCTGACTGTCATCAATCACTTGAGCATAGATATGCTTGTTAGAGCGATAGACATTAAGACGTGGTCTTTCTGATGTGCCAGAAAGTCTGCTGCGCACGCGCTGATGTCTTTTTTGACGCACTTTATTTTTATCAATCCTAGCGATCATTGATGTTCACTCCTCACTTTAATTAATTATTTACCAGTTTTTCCTTCTTTACGGCGTACTTGTTCGCCTTTGTAACGGATACCTTTCCCTTTGTACGGTTCAGGTGGACGTACGGAACGGATCTTGGAAGCAAGAGCTCCAACACTTTCTTTGTTGATGCCTTCAACTTTGACGTTCGTATTGCCATCCACTGAGATGGAAAGGTCCTCGGAAGGTTCGAATTCAACCGGGTGAGAAAGCCCAACATTGAGTACCAATTTCTTACCCTGCATCTGCGCACGGTAACCGACACCAACAAGCTCAAGCTCTCTGGAGAATCCTTGGGATACTCCGACAACCATATTGTTGATCAATGCACGTGTTGTACCATGGTTTGTGCGATGATCCTTGGAATCACTTGGCCTTACGACCTGAAGTGTGTTGTCTTCCAATTCATAAGTCATTTCTTCGTTAAACGTGTTTACCAGTTCACCTTTAGGTCCTTTGACTGTAACTGTGGATCCATCAATATCAACTGTAACATCACTTGGTATTTCAATAATACGTTTACCTACACGGCTCATTTGTTTACACCTCCTGTTAATTCATTACCAAACGTATGCGAGAACTTCCCCGCCGATATTTCTCTTGCGTGCTTCTTTATCCGTAAGCACACCTTCTGATGTTGAGATCAGTGCGATACCCAGGCCATTGAGGACCTTCGGCAGCTCTTCTCTTCTTGCGTATACCCTAAGGCCAGGCTTGGAGATACGCTTCAAACCAGTGATGACTCTTTCGTTCTTGCTACCATATTTAAGGAATACACGGATGACGCCTTGTTTGTCGTCTTCGATATATTCTACATTTTTTACAAAACCTTCTGTTTTAAGAATCTCTGCAATTTCCTTTTTGATGTTGGATGCAGGAATCTCCAGTGTTTCATGCCTCACGATATTCGCATTCCTAATGCGCGTCAGCATATCTGCAATTGGATCTGAGATTGTCATTACTAATTGCCTCCTTTCAATTTATGGCGATTACCAGCTTGCTTTTTTGACGCCAGGAATCTGACCTTTGTAAGCAAGTTCACGGAAACATATACGGCAGAGCTTGAATTTGCGAATGACTGAATGTGGTCTTCCGCAACGTTCGCAGCGTGTATATTCTCTAACTTTGAATTTCTGTTTCTTTTGCTGTTTAGCAATCATTGATTTTTTAGCCACAATTTCGCCTCCTTATAGCTTACTTTTGAAATGGCATTCCGAACTGAGTGAGCAGCTCGCGTGCTTCTTCATCTGTGTTCGCTGTTGTAACGACAACAATATCCATACCTCTTACTTTGGATACTTTGTCATAGTCGATCTCAGGGAAGATGAGCTGTTCTTTTACACCGAGTGTGTAGTTGCCGCGTCCATCAAACGCCTTCTTGGAAATACCTCTGAAGTCTCTTACGCGTGGGAGGGATACTGAAACCAGTTTGTCCAGGAAATCGTACATTCTTTCCCCACGAAGAGTAACTTTGGCTCCAATCGGCATACCTTCACGAAGTCTGAATGTCGCGATAGATTTCTTAGCTTTTGTGATTACCGGCTTCTGACCTGTAATTGCTTCCAATTCTTCTACTGCAGTATCAAGAACTTTAGCGTTTTGAACTGCTTCGCCAACACCCATGTTGACTACGATCTTTTCGATCCTAGGCACTTCCATGACGGAAGAGTAGTTGAATTTATTAACAAGTTCATTTTTGATTTCTTCATTGTATCTTTCTTTTAAACGTGCCACTGTATGGACCTCCTTCCATTGCTAATTAATTTTTGTCGTATTGTACAGTTGGAATTTCTTTTCCTGACTTTACAGCAACTCTCACTTTAGTTCCGTCTTCTTTGATTTCATGACGGATACGAGTGCGTTCTCCTGATTCAGGGTCAACGTGCATTACGTTGGATACGTGGATAGCCGCCTCTGTTTCGAGGATGCCGCCTTCAGGGTTCATCTGTGAAGGTTTGAGATGTTTCTTCATCATATTGACACCTTCAACGACTACGCGGTCTTTGGAAGGGATGGCTTTGAGCACAGTGCCCTCTTTACCTTTATCTTTACCGCTGATTACAACGACTTTGTCTCCAGATCTTACGTGCATGGGAATCGCACCTCCTTGTTTAAATGTGGATTAAAGTACTTCTGGTGCAAGTGAAACGATCTTCATGAAGTTGCCTTCACGGAGTTCACGTGCTACTGGACCAAAGATACGAGTACCTCTTGGGCCTTTATCATCACGGATGATTACGCATGCGTTCTCATCAAATTTGATGTATGAACCATCTTCACGGCGTACACCGGATTTAGTTCTAACTATAACAGCTCTTACTACTTCACCTTTTTTAACAACGCCACCAGGTGTTGCATTTTTTACGGTTGCGACAATGACGTCGCCGATATTTGCTGTCTTGCGGCCTGTTCCACCCAAGACTTTAATAGTCAGCACTTCACGTGCACCTGAGTTATCTGCCACTTTTAAGCGGGATTCCTGTTGGATCATGCGAATAGACCTCCTTTATCTTCAATTGTTTAGATGATAACTGATTCTTCAACAATTTCCACGAGGCGGAAACGTTTAGTTGCAGACAATGGACGTGTTTCTTCGATTCTTACGATATCGCCCATCTTTGCACTGTTGTTCTCATCATGCGCTTTGTATTTTTTAGAGTATTTTACACGTTTGCCAATGATCGGATGTCTCTTTTGTGTTTCGACAACCACTGTAATCGTCTTATCCATCTTGTCGGATACTACGCGACCCTGGTAAACTTTACGTTCGTTTTTACCTTCCACTATGTGAGCCTCCCTCTAATATTATTGGTTTGCTTTCGCTTCGCTGAGCTCTCTCTCGCGGATAGTTGTTTTCATTCTTGCGATAGTTTTTCTAACCTCTTTGATACGAGAAGTGTTCTCTAGCTGACCAGTAGCTAGTTGAAAGCGTAGGTTGAAGAGTTCTTCCTTCAGTTCTTTGACGTTATTTTCTATTTCAGATGTTGTCAGATCACGGATTTCATTAGCTTTCATTCGTATCACCACCTAATTCTTCACGTTTAACGATTTTAGTCTTTACTGGAAGTTTGTGGCTCGCAAGACGAAGCGCTTCTCTAGCAACCTCTTCCGGGACACCTGCAACTTCAAACATTACACGGCCAGGTTTCACTACAGCCATCCAGCCTTCTACAGCACCTTTACCTGAACCCATACGTACTTCCAATGGCTTTTTAGTATATGGTGTGTGCGGGAAGATGTTGATCCATACTTTACCGCCACGCTTCATATAACGTGTCATGGCGATACGCGCTGCTTCAATCTGTCTGGATGTAACCCAGGCAGTCGTTGTCGCCTGCAGGCCGTATTCACCGAAACTCACTTCAGTTCCGCCTTTAGCGCGTCCTTTTGTGTCCGGACGGTGTTGACGACGGTATTTTACTCTTTTAGGTAATAGCATTGTTAATTTCCTCCTTTACTTTTTGTCATTCTTGACAGGAAGAACTTCTCCACGGTAGATCCATACTTTAACACCGAGTTTACCGTATGTTGTATCTGCTTCTTCATGTGCATAGTCTATGTCTGCACGAAGAGTATGCAGTGGAACTGTTCCTTCACTGTATCCTTCAGAACGTGCGATATCTGCGCCACCGAGACGGCCTGAAACTTGAGTTTTAATACCTTTAGCTCCAGCTCTCATCGCTCTTTGAAGTACTTGTTTTTGTGCTCTACGGAAAGATACACGGTTTTCGAGTTGACGTGCAATATTCTCAGCAACAAGCTTCGCATCCATGTCGACTTTCTTGACTTCTACGACATTGATGTGGATTTTTTTGCCTGTAAGGTTTGTCAGGGCAGTACGGAGCTTGTCGATTTCGCTACCGCCTTTACCGATTACCATTCCTGGTTTGCCAGTATGAAGCGCAATGTTCACACGGTTGGCCGCACGCTCGATTTCCACTTTGGAAATAGCTGCGTCTTTAAGATTTTTTTCGATATATTCACGAACTTTGAGGTCTTCGTGCAGCAGGTCTGCAAAGTCTTTCTCTGCGTACCATTTCGCCTCCCAATCACGGATGATGCCTGTACGAAGCCCAATAGGATTTATCTTCTGACCCAAATTAATTCCCTCCTTGTGATTTTATGCGTTCTCTTCTACTTTTGTTTCTTCTGTTTCCTGAACCTCTTCTTCAGCAGGCTCTGAAACTACAATAGTGATATGACTTGTACGTTTATTGATCTTTGTCGCACGGCCTTGTGCACGTGGACGGAAACGTTTCAATGTCGGGCCTTCGTTAGCATACGCTTCAGAAATATATAGGCTGTCGATATCCATGTCATAGTTATGTTCAGCATTGGCTACAGCTGATTTGATCAACTTTTCAACTACTGGCGAAGTTCTTTTATTCGTTAGTTTAAGAATTGCGATTGCTTCTCCGACTTCTTTACCGCGAATGAGGTCAAGAACCATTCTCGCTTTACGAGGAGCAATTCTAACTGTTTTTGCGACTGCTTTCGCTTGCATCTTTCGTTCCTCCTTTATTCCGTCTTATCCCTTATCGTCTAGTTTTCTTGTCGTCGTTTCCGTGCCCTTTGAACGTTCTTGTTGGAGCGAATTCTCCAAGTTTATGACCGACCATATCTTCTGTAACATAGACCGGCACATGCTTGCGTCCGTCATATACAGCGATTGTATGACCGATGAAATTAGGGAAGATTGTGGAGCGACGTGACCAAGTTTTGATTACACTTTTTTTGTTATCTTCGTTGAGCTTTTCTACCTTCTTCATGAGGTGATCGTCAACAAAAGGTCCTTTTTTAAGACTGCGAGCCATTTTGGCGCCTCCTTCCAATAATGCGTGCGGATGTAGCATCCGCACACTTTGGTTTCATTTATTTCTTCTTGCGTCCTCTTACGATGAGCTTATCAGAACGGTTCTTGCCTTTACGTGTCTTCTTGCCGAGGGTCGGTTTACCCCAAGGAGACATTGGTGATGGACGTCCGATTGGCGCACGGCCTTCACCACCACCGTGTGGGTGATCGTTAGGGTTCATGACAGAACCACGAACTGTAGGGCGCTGCCTCTTCCATCTGGAACGACCGGCTTTACCGATATTGATGAGTTCGTGCTGCTCGTTGCCGACAGCACCGATTGTTGCACGGCAAGTTGCAAGGATCATGCGCACTTCGCCAGAGCGGAGTCTGACCAGTACATATTTGCCTTCCTTACCGAGTACCTGTGCACGCGCACCTGCTGATCTTACCAGCTGGCCGCCTCTACCTGGTTTCAATTCGATGTTATGGATTGTTGTACCTACAGGAATATCAGTGAGTGCCATAGCGTTACCCACTTTGATGTCCGCATCTGGGCCACTCATGATTTCATGTCCTACTGTTACACCTTTAGGTGCCAGGATATAGCTTTTCTCTCCGTCTTCATAAACGACAAGAGCGATGTTTGCTGAACGGTTTGGATCGTATTCAATCTGTGTCACGCGCGCAGGCACACCATCTTTGATGCGCTTGAAGTCGATGACCCTGTATTGGCGCTTGTGTCCGCCGCCTTTATGACGAACAGTGATCCTGCCCTGGTTGTTGCGCCCCGCTTTTTTCGGAAGCGGCTGTAACAATGACCGTTCTGGTGTCGTGGATGTGATTTCTGAGAAGTCGGAACCAGTCATATTACGACGAGCGTTTGTGGTCGGCTTATATTTTTTAATCGCCATCTCGTTTTACCTCCTTATTGGTAAGTGCCCTTAGAATATTTCGATAGAGCCTTCTTTAAGTGTTACGATTGCTTTTCTTCTTTTTCTTGTATAGCCGCTGTAACGTCCCATACGTTTTTTCTTCGGCTTATAGTTCATTATGTTCACTTTGTCGACTTTTACGTCAAAGATTTCTTCAACTGCATATTTAACTTGTGTTTTGTTTGCTTTTACATCCACATCAAAAGTGTATTTATCCATGGACATCAAGTCAGCAGAACGCTCAGTGATTACCGGGCGTTTAATGATATCGCGTGCATCCATTACAGAAGCACCTCCTCTGCTTTATTGATTGCGCCTTCAGTGAAAATAACACGGTTTGCAGCAAGGATATCGAGTACATTGAGCTCTTCCAGCGTCAGCACTGTGACACCTTGGAGGTTACGGGATGAAAGTTCAACGTTTACATCTTCGTTCTCAAGTACGAGAAGAACCTTTTTGTCTGCATTCAGATTTTCAAGGATCGCCGTGAAGTCTTTTGTCTTCGGAGTGTCGAGCGCAAGGTTGTCCACTACTGTCAATGCTTCTTCATTGACTTTTGCAGAGAGCGCTGAGCGAAGAGCCAGACGGCGCATTTTTCTAGGCATTTTGTAAGAGTAGCTTCTTGGCGTAGGACCGAATACCACTCCACCTCCACGATAGTGAGGTGCACGGATTGTACCTTGACGTGCATTACCTGTTCCTTTTTGTCTGAATGGCTTCTTGCCGCCACCGCTGACTGCAGAACGGTTTTTTACTGAGTGTGTACCGCGGCGCAGTGACGCGCGTTGCAGGTTCACAGCCTCAAACAGCACATGCTGGTTTGGCTCGATGCCAAAGATATCCTGGTTAAGTTCTATAGAATTAACTTTGCTTCCTTCTTTAGTTAATACATCTACGCTTGCCATGTGTTAAATCCTCCCTTCCTAAATTGCTATTATTTAACACTATTTTTAATTGCTGATGCGATTTTTACATATCCTTTACGTGGGCCAGGAACGTTGCCTTTTACAAGGATCACGTTGCGCTCAGCGTCCACTTTTACGATTTCAAGATTCTGCAATGTGACAGTTTCTCCGCCCATGCGCCCCGGCAATGCTTTGCCTTTGAATACGCGGGATGGGTCGGCACCCTGTCCCATTGAACCAGGTCTTCTGTGGTAACGGGAACCGTGGGACATAGGTCCGCGGCTCTGGTTGTGGCGCTTGATTGCACCCTGGAAACCTTTACCTTTGGATGTCGCTGTCACGTCCACCAAGTCGCCTGCTTCAAATGTATCTACAGTGACTTCTTGACCGACTTCGAATTCATCTGCTGCGAGATTTTTGAATTCGCGTACGAAGCGCTTAGGAGCTTTGCCGGATGCTTTTGCATGGCCGGTTTCAGCCTTGTTTGCGTATTTGTTTGTTCTTGCACCTTCAAAGAACTCACGTTTGTCGTCGAAACCGATTTGTACTGCACTGTATCCATCAGTTTCTTCCGTCTTCTTCTGCAGCACTACGTTGCCCGCTGCTTCTACTACTGTTACAGGGATGAGCTCGCCGTTTTCTCCGAAAACTTGAGTCATTCCCACTTTTTTACCTAAGATTCCTTTGGTCATCGAAAGTCGCACCTCCTGCTATAATTTATAATTTGATTTCGATGTCCACACCAGATGGCAGGTTGAGTCCCATGAGGGCATCTACCGTTTTCGGTGTAGGGTTTACAATGTCGATAAGACGCTTGTGCGTACGCTGTTCAAATTGTTCACGGGAATCCTTGTACTTGTGTACTGCACGGATGATCGTGTAAACAGTCTTCTCTGTAGGAAGTGGGATCGGGCCGGAAACATCCGCACCAGAACGCTTTGCTGTTTCAACAATTTTCTCTGCTGATTGATCCAATACTCTGTGATCGTACGCTTTCAAACGAATACGAATTTTTTGTTTTGCCATTATTTAACCTCCTTTTGGTCGTCATCATTGATTGATAGACTTCTCCACGAAAATTCTCTTGCACGCTGCCATGGCAAAGCGGCCGGGCGTGTCAGTAACCTCTCGCTTCATCGATTCAAAACGCGCACCCCTTTATGTAAGGCGGTGTGTTTTTATATATGGACGGTAGACCATCCATTTCAGTCCAACGTTAGATATATTACACGAAAAAAGTGAAAAAATCAATAGGTTGCCCAAGATTTTTTCACTTTTTCCCGAAGGACTTGCAATACGGTGTCCTATTATACAGTTTTCTGTTACAAATTACAAGGTATTTTTTATTCCGCCATGAAGATGAAATATAATATGAAGACTACAAAGAGCCCATACATTATCGGATGGATCTCTTTCCTTCTTCCCGCCATGATCATCGTAATCGGATAGAACACGAAGCCGATTGCAATACCTGTCGCAATACTGTACGTCAGCGGCATCATGAACATGGTCAGGAATGCCGGAACCGCCACTTCGAACTGGTCCCATCTCACCTTGGAGAGGTTCGACACCATCAGTGCCCCGACGATGATCAGCGCCGGAGCTGTAACTTCCGAAGTGAAAGTGACGATGAGCGGTGACAGGAAGATGGCTGATAGGAACAGCACGCCGGTCACTACACTCGCAAAGCCTGTCCTGGCCCCTGCAGCGACCCCAGCAGTCGACTCCACATACGAGGTCGTGGTCGAGGTGCCGAAGATCGAACCGGCTATGGTTGCAATGGAATCGGACAGCAGTGCGCGTCCGCCCCTCGGCAATTTATTATCCTTGATCAGGTTCGCCTGGCTGGCAACACCGACAAGTGTGCCCGCTGTATCGAAGAAGTCAACGAACAGGAAGGTCAACACAACAATCAGGAATTGGATGTTGAATATTTCCGAAGGATTCGAGAACGCCTCGAATGCAGCACCGAAAGTCGGCTCCATGCTCGGCACTGAACCGAAGAAGCTTTCCGGCCGTGGCACCAGGCCAAATAGAAGCCCGAGGATTGCTGTAATGATCATGCCGAAGAAAATTGCACCCGGAACCCTTCTTGCCATGAGTATGGCCGTAATGAACAGGCCTGCTACAGCAAGCAGTACTTTCGGGTCATGCAAAACACCCAGGCCGACAAGTGTCGCATCATTTGTAACGATGATGCCTGCACCCTGCAGACCGACGAAGGTGATGAAGAAGCCGATTCCGGCACTGACCGCCATCTTCATCTCCATTGGTATCGAGTTGATGACATATTCCCTCAGGCCACTGATGGTCAGAATGGCGAATATCACTCCAGAGAACAGCACACCGGTCAGTGCGGTCTGCCATGGAATGCCCATGGTCAGAACAACAGTAAAAGCGAAGAATGCATTCAGGCCCATACCAGGCGCAAGCGCTATTGGGTATCTTGCATAGAGCCCCATGATCAGACAGCCGATGAAGGCGGCCAGGGCCGTTGCCACGAATACGGCGTCCATGTCCATCCTCATGGATTCGGGGATGCCTTCTATCCCCTGGAGGGACAGCACGGAAGGGTTGACGGCAAGTATGTATGCCATGGATAGGAATGTCGTCAATCCCCCGATGGTTTCACGTCGATAATTGGTACCATTGGCCTCAAAGTCGAAAAACTTTTTCATAACCTACTCCATTTCTTCATTAAATTATTCAAAGCTATATGATTCTGATGATTTCCTTGTCTTCTCCGCCCAGAAAGCTGACGAGCAGACGACGGGTCAATGGGAGCCACATTTCTATGAGCTTGCCCAATCCGACTATGATGATGACTGTACCGATGAACACCGGACCCCCCAGGAGATATCCAGCGACAGCAGCACCCAGCTCCATGATATTCCTTGCCATGGAAATTTTCAATCCGAACTTTTCGACAAGCAGCAGCATCAATGTATCCCGTGGTCCCGCGCCGAGGTTCGGTGTTATGTAGAATGCCACTCCGAACGCCATGACAAGGAGGCCGAGCGTAAAAATGACAATATGCTGCGTCCAGCCTTCAAACTCCGGAATCAGCCAGTTGAATACATCAATGAAGACTCCGATTGAGATCATATTGATGTAGACCCCAAGTTTAGGAAGGCTGCGGGTGATGACAGAAGTGAAGATGACGATTGCGGCTCCGGCTATGATTGCCCAACTCCCTATCGTCAGCCCGAAAGTCTGCCATAAGCCATAATGCAGTACATCCCATGAACCCAATCCAAGAAGACGGCCTTTTATCGTCAATGAGATTCCAAGAGCCAGAATCATCAGGCCCACAATATAGAACAGCCAGCGCTTTGCGAGATTAGTTGTCACATGGCACCTCCTTCTCTTATTATTTAAACCAGTTTACGCTTCTGTGAAGAAAAACGCAATATCATTTGAAGAGGCCTGGGAACGTTTGAAATACGTATGGAAGGGAAAGTTTGAAATAATTGAAGAAAAAATAGGAGGATGCAAAATGGAAAAAAGATATAAACTCGCAAGCGCGTTGCTCTCTGCATCACTCGTTATGGCTGCCTGTGGCGGAGCCGATGAAAATCCTGATTCATCAGAAGTCGATGAAGTCGTCGAAGAAAATGAGGAGTTTGCCTCAACCGAAGAATCCACTGAAGAATCCAGTGGCCAATCTTCAGGCAGCACCGGTGATACGATTGCTCCCGAAGACATCAATCATGATGCCGAAGAGGCTGTGAATGCTGCCTCAGAAAACTTCGATGGAGAACTTGTGGAGGTCGAACTCGACAACGAGGATGGCCAATGGTTATACAAAGTAGATATGGAGAGTGAATCTGAAGAATACGAGGCGAAATTGTCTGTAGATGACCTTTCTGTCGTAGAGGAACAGACGGAGAGCGATGATGATTTCGATACGGACGAACACTTCAGCTATGGCGATGCCGTGCCTGCAGAAGAAGCAGTGCAGACTGCCATGGATGAGACCAATGGTGAACTGGAAGGCTGGACCTTGGATAAGGATGACGACCAGCTGCAATATGAAGTGGATATGAAAAATGGCGATAATGAAGATTCTGACGTGACCATCAACGCCGAAAACGGCGAGATAGTGGAAACGGATGATTGATGAAAAAAGGCGTAACCATTTTATTGGTTACGCCTTTTCTATGCCTCCACCAGCTGAATGAACTGGTTCATCTTTTTCTGATCGACGTGATCCTTGATCCGATACCCCTCATAAAAGTATTCCAGGTATTCGCGCCCTAAGACCCTTTCAATATCAAGGGCCATGGCGGCAAGGTCGAAATACCGGTCCCTCACCCCTATTCCTATCATATCCACACTGCCGGTAATATAATTCTCGTTCACTATTACATTGGAGAGTCTAAAGTCCCCATGGCTGAAAACCAGGTCCGTATGGACGGCATCTTCAGAATAGACGAACGGACATTCTTCAATCTTCTGCTTATGCAGGAAGCTCAAGTACCGCCCAATCTGCTTCAGTGTTGAAACGATGACTTCAGGCGGCTGTCCCTGCAAGAACTTCTCGGCTTCCATGCCCGGAAGCGCCAGATAGAACATGTAGGCACCCGCTTCTTCATATAATGTCACCGGCTTCGGCACACCATTGATCTTGTTCAATTCCATCCAAAGGAGCCGCTTGTACTCCCGCCGCGTCCGCTTCACATCATTAATATAGGACTTTGCAATCAGCGGTTCCTGCGGCTGGTACATATTGGGCGGGTCCTCCCCGCCGTATGTAAGCAAATGCACCCGGGCTTCCGAATCCCCTTCAAGAGGTGCCCAATCATAATATTCTTCATATATTTCAAAAGTGTGCATCCAATGTCCCTCCATTCCCTTTCATTCTACTTCAATCATCCTTAAAATGTCATTAGAGATTCCCCTAATATCGATTGCATTATGATATGATACAAATATAATTCAAGGTGGTGAAAGCAATGGACCTGGAGTACAGACTCAAGGAACTTAAAAATGAATATGTACAGATCCAAGGAGATCTGGAGAAGCTCGAATCTACAGGACACAGCACTTCCAAAATGGAAGAGCGCCTCAGCCAGATAGAAAAGGAAATTGCACATACAAAAAAGGAAATCAGAAATAACCAATAGGAAGTGCCAACAATGAAAAAAATGATCCTATTCATTATGATCATACAATTTCTCATATATTTCGGCTTCAGTATGATCATCCCGGTCATTCCGGAACTTATAACGGAACTCGGCGTGTCCACCCTGCACATGGGCGGGCTGCTTGCCGTCTATTCCATCGCCAGCTTCATTTCCGCGCCCTATTTCGGCAGATTGAGCGACCGCAATGGCCGTCGGCCGATTCTTCTGTATGGACTGCTCGCCTTCAGCCTCAGCTTCCTCCTGTTCGGCATGTTCATCGATGTACTGTGGGTGCTGTACCTGACACGTCTGCTTGGAGGCGCCGCTTCAGGAGCCCTCTATACAGCAACGACCAGCATGGTGGCGGACTTGACGACGCGTGAAGAGCGAACGCGTTTCATGGGACTGATCGGCATGTCCATCGGCCTCGGATTCATTTTCGGACCGGGAGTGGGCGGACTGCTTTCCCAGATCAGCCTGAGCTTTGCCTACTACATGACGACTATCGTCATTGTGGGCGCACTGATATTCAGCCTCTTCAAAATTGAGGAGACGTATCGTCCAGGCGTCAGCGCAGGTAAAGACATCACTCTGCCAAGCGAATATTTCCTTAAGCCTGTTGGCATCCTTCTCGTCACCACATTCTTCGTCATACTGACGATGAGTGGGATGGAAAGTACCTTCCAGCTACTCGGCATAGAGAAGATCGACATTACCCCTACAGAGATGGGCATCCTCTTTGTAGTCGGGGGCATTTTCAACGCTGCCGTCCAAGGCGGCTTCATCGGGCGCCTCAAGGACGGGCAGGAGTACCCGGTGATGATTGCCGGACAGGTCATGACACTGATCGCTTTCATCCTGCTGCCTTTCATGTCCAGCCTGTTGTTTGCCGGGGTATGCATTATCCTGCTGATGACGGGGAATGCCCTCGTCAAGACGCTGCTCACCTCCCAGATTACAAAAGAAGCGCATCAAGACGAAATGGGCCGTATGACCGCTGCTACATATTCCCTGGATAGCCTGGGCAGAATATTCGGACCGCTTGTCTTCAATCTGCTGTTCGTTCTGACTGCAGGATTGCCATTCTGGTTCGGTGCGGTGATGACCCTGCTGTCCACATACTTCATTTTCCAATACTTCAGGAAAAGGAGGACCCTCGCATGATTCTGACAGTCCTTATGCTGCTCATTTATCTCATCATCAGTGCAATCACCATATTGCTGATGAGAAACAGAGCCCTGGATATTCTGAGGGTCATCGCAGGCGTCGCCCTGCTGCTCATGATGACCCTGATTTCCCTGGAAGCACCCAATCCCGACGGCCTGCTGATCTTTTCACTGGCCATCTCCCTCTTCATAGCAGTTGAAATCACTGCCTTCAAAGAAGCGAAGGGGGACCATGCACGCCTGTTCATGATACATGTCTTCACCCTCATGATTTCGGCCGTGCTCATCATCATGCTGCTGACACTGTAAAAGGAAGAGAGGTGGACATATGCGCCGGGTCATACTTATTCTGCTCATACTGATGCAAATCATGTTTTATATAAACTATATAGTCAATGACGGAATCATCTTCTTCAACATCTATGTATGGGCCCTGCTCAATCTGATCTCCCTTACGGCAGGATGGAAGGCCGCAAAATCGGAACCAAACCTGTACGAAAACCGGCACATACACTTTGCTCTGTCGGTGACGCTGCTGCTCATGTCGGTGATGTCGCTGATCTTCATACTGCTGATCATCCTGACCCGGCCCTACTTCCTATAGACAGAGTACAAATAAAGCCAGCTTCCACAAGGAGGCTGGCTTTATTTATGTCCGCATCATTCTGTCTCTTCTTCATATATGTCCATGCCATACCATTTTTCGGATATCTCAGCCAGAGTGCCATCTCTCCTCAATTCAGCAAGCACATCATTGATATCAGAAATCAACTCCTGGTTCTCCGGTGTATCCTTGAATGGCAGGGCGACAGGCTGAACTCCGAAAGGCTCTCCTGCTATTTCAAGCGCTATATCACGATCATTGATCATTGCCAGCAGCTGTTCCCGTCCATAAAGATATGCATCAATCTTGCCGGCAATCACATCGTTATAGACCACCTCGTTATTCTCGTAGTCGATGATCTCGCCCCCATGATCCGGGTATTCCTCATTCAGTACATTCTGGAAGTTCGTGCCCAGTATCGTTCCGACATCGGCCCCCTCCAGATCACTGACGGATTGGATGGTTTCATTATCCTCGGCCACCGCCACCGCTGCCTTCGAATTATAGTAGGGGTCGGAGAAGGTATACTTTTCAGCCCTTTCCGGAGTCATGGCAAAATTGCTGGCCGTATCCACATTCCCCGTATCAAGATTGGCCAGCACACCTGTCCAGTCTGTCATCACCCATTCTATCTCATAGTTCAGTTCATCGAATATCGCGTTGTAGATATCTGCATTGAATCCCTTCACTTCCCCGTCTTCCTGGAAAGAGAGCGGATAGCCATCAGGTGACGAACCGATTTTGATGATATTTTCCCCTTCCGTCTCTTCCACACTCCCGCTTTCCGCTTCATTTCCGCATCCTGTAATCAAGAGCAGGACGAATGCCAACGGTAAAATCCATTTCTTCATAAGAATCCCCCTGTATGTAAGTTGTCATATAAGCACAGATCCATAAAACATAGTTTTTTACTATGGATTAATGGATATAAGTCTATCATGACAGTAACTCTTTAACAAGAGGATCTCATATAGGGAATTCATGGACTCCATATAAGAAATTTCTATAAGAAAGAGCGCCGTGTATTTCAACGGCGCTCTTTCAGTGCTTTGAGGGTCTGATTCAATTTTACTTTGCCCTTTTGGAACATCGGCACGCCGACTTCGGCAAGGGTGTACAGCGGGCGGTGGAGAACATAGTCGAACTCTCCTATTTTCTCACTCACTTCCGTCCCCCATACCTTCTTGAACTGCCACAGGCCGAAATGTGGGGAATCCTCAGCTGGAGAAACGCTGACACCGCCAAAGTCATATGTCTTGGCAGCATTATCCCGTGCATATCTCATCATTTCATACTGCATATGATGGTTCGGCAAGTATTCACGGTACTGGTCGGAAGATGCCCCATAGAGATAGTATGCCTTATGTCCAGACTGGGCAAGCAGCGCGCCGGAAAGGATGACGCCTTCAGGATACTCTTTCTTGATTTCTTCAATCTCCTGCTGCTGTTTCTGAAGTTTTTCCATCCGGTTGTTGAGATCCTTGATCTGGTTCTCCTTCTTGCTGCCATCCTTCTTCTTCATGGCTTTTTCCAGATCCTTCCCGACCTTATCCAGGTCCGCCTCCAGGGAAGCCTCGACTTCAGCAGGCATCAGTTTCACCAGGAACAATTCCATGTGCCCATTTTCGTGGAGATTATCATAGAGGGATTCGAAATAGGTGATATCACGGGTGAGGAACCCATCCCGCTGTCCGGTCTCCTTCATGAGCCTGACGAAGGTCGGGAGATCCCCACGCTCCGCCCTATAGACTTTGGTCCCCCGGCGGATGGCATTGCGTACTTTTGTACGGTTGTTCCGCTCAAAGCTCTGCAGCAGTTCCTTGTCATCCTTATCGATCGGGGCCACCATGGTCTGCCTCGGCTGTATATTATCCTTGCTCATGCCATCTTTCAGGCCACGGTGCCTGAAACCGATCGATTCAAGGAATCCTATCGTCTCCCTATGGGTTTCGAGCGGGAGATCCGGGTCTATCTTTATGGCATAGGCCTTTTCGTCCCGGGCTATCTTCAACGCCTCTTTCAGCATGAATTCCACCAGGACCGGGTCATGGTAGTCACAGACAAAGCCCCTCGATATATAGCATAGTGTATGGTTCAGTTTCGGTACCTTTTTGAACAGCAGAAGGGCAGCACCAAGTGTTTCACCCGCATCGTTTCCTACGGCAAACCGTCTGGAGTACCATCCGGTCAGTTGCTTGGAGCGCGCCCAGTCCGTCAACTGCAGCAGGTCTCCATGGGGGTGCCCTTCAATAAACTGATCATGTTCGTCTTCAGTCAGGTTCAACAATTTAAGCATAACGGTCTCCATTCAATTAAAATCTGATATAATATTCCATGAAAGGTGGTCCTATCATGAGACAAGCTATTCTAATCATTCTTCTGATCATCAACGTCATCAGCATGGTTCAATTGAGCCAATACGATAGCGGGGACCTCATCGCACTGATGAGCCTTAGAATCATCCTCAGTGTAGTCACCATCATGCTGAGCATTGCGTATATCCTTGTGAAAGGCACAAAGTCAATCGTCCTGATCAGCATCATCACAGCACTTTCTGCACTTCTGCACCTTGGACTCATCATCTATATAAATTTGTAGACTGCTCCTCTATAAATCGCCGGTTCCCCGTCCATCCCCAATTCCAGGGTGATCGACGGGTCTTTATTTTCTGAGATGGTGAGCGTCGTATGTGCATCGACTTCACCTTTCCAAACACCGATTACATCAAAGAAAGCGTCCCACACCTTCACATTCCTCACTTCATGATGAATATTCATTTCCGGGGAAATGAACGTCCCCCTCAAGTTTCTGATCCTCTCCAGACGCGCCGATTCCTCTTCCTCCCATTGTATGAAGAAGGGCAGCACCTCTTCATCATCCAAAACGTAGAGCAGCTTCCAGCGTATCGTTTCGCCATTCGTCGTCCGCTCCATATCCACCGGGCCTACAGTTCTGAACCCTTTCGCCCGGTATCGGTCGGCAAGCTGGTGTATTTCTTCTGTGGCAAGTGCATAGCGTAGGAAGCCTTCTTCGTACTCCATGCGGTCAATCGTGCCGGCAAACGAATCCTCCGACTCTTCCAGATGGCGTTTGAATCTTTCTTCGTCGTCGATGGCGAGATATTCCACATATCTCTGATCGAAATAGGACAACAGGTTCGCAGTACCCAGATGTTCATGTTTTCCGCCCGAATGGATGGGCAGCAGGCCATCTTCCTCTACCGGTTCCAGCTTGTTGACATAATGTATGATGTGATCGAATTTAACCATGCAATTCACCTCTTTCCAACTATATCATATTACCATTAAATCGTCCCAGACATTAAAAATACAGCCTGTCCATATGGACAGGCTGTATCTCTATGCCTTGATGACACCGGATGTATCCTGCTGTTCCAGGCTTTCCTTCTCCTTCTTGCGCTCTTCTTTCGTGACGATGCGTTTATGTGTGTCATTATCGAAGAAATGCCCCTTGTTCATGTCGAACGCAAACTTCACAATGTCCCCCGGTTCGAGCTCATTGCGTGCGTCGACACGCGAGATGAATTCCTGCCCTTCGAGGTCTGAGTAGAGCATGATTTCAGAACCGAGAAGCTCACTTACTTTGACTTCCGCATTGAAGGCGGAAGCAAGCTCCGATTCGACGAAGACCGCTTCCTCCCTGACATCCTCCGGACGGATGCCGAACTTGATCGGCTTGTTGTCATATCCCTCATTCAAAAGCATGCGACGCTTGAATTCAGGAATCTTGATTGTCGTCTCCCCAATTACAAGATCTCCATTCCTGATCTCTGCATCAAATACGTTCATGGCTGGCGAGCCGATGAACTGCGCAACAAACACATTCTCAGGAAAATCATACACTTCCTTCGGCGAACCGACCTGCATGATATCTCCTTTATCGAGTATTACGATACGTGAGGCCATCGTCAGTGCTTCAGTCTGGTCATGTGTCACGTATACCGTGGTCGTCTTCAGACGCTTGTGCAGTTTGGTGATTTCAGCCCGCATCTGCACCCTCAGCTTCGCATCCAGGTTGGACAGCGGTTCGTCCATCAGGAAGACGCTCGCCTCCCTGACGATTGCCCGGCCCAGTGCCACACGCTGCCTCTGTCCACCGGAGAGTGCCTTCGGCTTGCGGTCCAGGTAGTCCGTCAGGCCGAGAATTTCAGCTGCATGTTCAACTCGCTCTTTGATTTCCGCTTTCGGCGTCTTTCTCAGCTTGAGGCCGAATGCCATGTTATCGTACACGCTCATATGCGGATACAGGGCATAGTTCTGGAAGACCATTGCGATGTCCCTGTTCTTCGGCTCCACATCATTCACCAGCTTGTCGTTGATGTACAGTTCACCGCCTGTGATCTCTTCAAGCCCGGCGATCATCCGTAAAGTCGTCGATTTCCCACACCCGGAAGGACCAACCAATACGATGAACTCCCCATCATGTATTTCAAGATTGAAATCATCTACGACCGTCGGCCCCTTTTCATATGTCTTCTTTATATTCTTCAGCTTTAGCTCAGCCATAAGACCACTCCTTTAAGCCCACCACATGTCAGTCGGCTGTTCTTTTATTATGACACCCTGCAGATTTCTTACAGCGGTCTGGAAGCCTTCTTCTATGGACATCAGACCATCTTCATGTTCAATCGACACGACATAATCATAGTCGTAGGTTCTGAGCGCACTCATCATGTTCGCCCATTCATCCATACTGTGGCCCAGGCCAACGCTTCTGAACGTCCAGCTCCGTTCCCTGATGCTGCCATAGGGGTTCATATCGAGATAGCCGTGCATATTAAGGTTATCCTGATCGATATACGTATCCTTTGCATGGAAGTGATGGAGCGCATCTTCACGTCCCAGAATCTTGATTGCTGCAACGGGATCGATCCCCTGCCACCACATATGGCTTGGATCGAGGTTGGCACCGATGTATGCGTTCGTCGCCTTCCTCAGTTCAAGCATCGTATGCGGGGAGTGGACGAGAAATCCGCCATGAAGTTCCAACCCGATTTTCACATCATTCTCTTTCGCGAGTTCAGCGATGTCCTGCCAATATGGAATCAGTCTGTTCTTCCATTGCCATTCCTTTATCTCCGAATATTCCTCCGGCCAGGGGGTCACCGGCCAGTTGACTGCCGTGTCCGTCTCATTCCCGGCAGGCGTACCGCTGAATGTGTTGACTACAGGAACATCCATCAAGTTTGCCAGCCTGATCGACTTCCTCAATATTTCATCCGATTCCTGGCGGAAAGCTTCGTCCGGAGAGATCGGGTTTCCATGGCAGCTGAAGGCGCTGATGATGAGTCCCCGTGATGTAAACTTCTCCAGGTATGCTTCTCTTGCATCTTTCGATTCAAGCAGTTCATCGACATTGCAGTGCTTGTCTCCAGGATAGCCGCCTGTGCCGATCTCCACTGCATCCAGCCCGGATGCTTTGATATAATCCAGCATTTCTTCCAGTTTCATGTTCTGGAATAGCGGATTGAATACTCCCAGTTTCATCTGTCTACCTCCTAAAGTCTGATGCTTCTCTGTTCTTTCGAACTTAAGTATATTGCCTCGATGATCTTCGATACCTCTTTCGCTTCTGTTGATTTCACAGTCAGCGGGGTGTTGTATTTGATTGCTGATATGAAGTTTTCAGCCTGAAGTCTGCTGTAGGGCTCATCCACTTTTATATAGTCGATGCGCATCGTCGTCATCAAGTCCTCATCAGCCTGGTTCACTTTCATATCGAACACATCAAGGCCCGCTTTGGCACCTGAGATGCTGATGTGGTTTTCATCTTCCGGGATATTTGCGGCCCAGCTCGTTTCAAACAGCATCGAGGCCCCATTATTGAACCGTATGAATGCACTGACATGGTCTTCCACTTCAAAGGAATCCCGGTTGAAGTGGCCCCATTCGTTGACCGTATTTGTACGACTCAGCTGATTGTAGGTCGAACTTGATACTTCCACAGGTCTCACGTCTCCCATGAGATACATTGCCAGGTCGAGTAGATGGCAGCCATAATCGATCAATGCGCCGCCCCCCTGAAGCTCCTGGTTGGTGAATACGCCCCACCCCGGGACCTTCCTGCGCCTGAGCCCTTTCACGCGGACCACGAGAGGATCGCCGATCGTGCCACGTTCTATGATCTTCTTCGCAGCGATGGCCTCCTTCATGAAGCGGTAATGATAGGCGATGTGAAGCTTTACGCCATTGCGCTCCTCCGCTTCAATCATTGCATTGCACTCTTCTGTACTCATGGCCATCGGCTTTTCACAGAGCACATGCTTCCCATTGTTCATCGCATCGATGCTGATTGATGCGTGGAATTTATTAGGTGTGGAAACCACCACCGCATCGACATGGGGGTACATGTCCTCAATTGTAGAACATACTTCCGGAATGTTGAGCTCGTTCGCCACCTTCATTGCACGCTCCACATTGACATCCTGTATGGCTGTAATCTCCACATCATCGAAGGTCCTGAACGTGGGAATGTGCCGTCCTGTCGCTATTCCCCCAACACCAATGAAACCCAGTCTTATTTTAGCCATCTGCAACACCTATTCTCCAGTAATGATCTTCTTCGTGCGATCGGATTCTAAAGCATTCAGTATGATTTCCACGGATTTTTTCGCATCTTCTGCCGTCACCGGTACCCGCTCTTCATTCACAAGGGCATTGATGAATGCATCCATGACCAGCGACTTCTTCTTCTGGCCCGCTTCATCATTCGTCTGGATGCCGCCGTAGTTCTCCTTGACGACTTCACCGTCTCTGCCTGTGAAAATGAAGGAATGATCGGAATCTGCAAGCAGGCTGAGCACACCCTTTTCACCATAGATGACGGTGGAGTTGTCCTCTTCCCCATAGAATGACCAACTCGCCTGCAATGTGCCGACGATATTCGATTCGGTGCGCAGAATGCATACCGCATTGTCATCCACATCGGAAAATTCCTTCGCTTCCTTGGAAATGAAGCTGCCTACATCCAGAACCTCTTCCCCGAGGAGATAACGCATGAGGTCTGCCTTATGCACACCAAGGTCCCCCATTGCGCCCATTACCGCTTCCTCCTTCTTGAAGAACCAGCTGTCCTTGCCGTCGACACTCCAGCCTTCTGGGCCGGGATGTCCGAACGCTGTACGGAAGGAATAGATCTTTCCGAGTCTGCCTTCATTGATGTAATCACGTGCCACCTGGTGCTCTTTGATGAGACGCTGGTTATGACCGACCATCAGCTGCTTGCCGGATTTCCTTTCCGCTTCAATCATGCGATCCATCTCATCCATCGCAACACCCATCGGCTTCTCGCACAGTACATGCTTGCCAGCTTCCAGTGCCGCTATCGATATTTCTGCATGCAGGTAGTTCGGTGTACATACACTGACTGCATCGACATTGCTGTCCATAAGCAGATCTTTATAGCTTTTGTAGGCCTCGCCGCCATATATCTTCTGCTGTGCTTCAGCCCGTTCTATCACCGGGTCGCAGAAAGCGACCAGGTTCACGTTTTCATTCTCTTCATATTCGGCAATGTGCCGCTTCACTCCGATGCTGCCGCATCCTATAATACCAACGTTGATCATGATTATTTCTCCTTTATCTCTTCCAGTGGTTCGTGATTTCCGTAGTAGTGTTTCTTGCCATGGACACTCCCTGCCCAGTTCACACCATTATTGATGACCTTCTGGACGTTCTCATCATAGTATGTCGGATGTGTCTCATGACCCGGACGGAAGTAGAATATCTTGCCGTTGCCCCGTTTGAATGTACATGCACTCCTGAACACTTCGCCGCCTTCAAACCAGCTGAGCATGATCAGCTCATCCGGCACGGGAATGTCGAAATGCTCGCCGTACATCTCCTCTTCAGGCAGCTCGAAGTATTCACCGAGACCATCAACAATCGGATGCGTCGGATCGACCACCCAGAGGCGTTCCTTTTCATTCGCTTCACGCCACTTGAGGTCGCAGGATGTGCCCATCAGCAGTTTGAACGGCTTGGAGAAGTGCGCTGAATGCAGGATCACCAGGCCCATGCCGTCCCAGACACGCTGACGCACCTTTTCTGCAATTTCGTCAGCGACCTCATCGTGGGCTTTGTGCCCCCACCATATCAGGACATCTGTATTATCCAGCACTTCATCACTCAAGCCATGCTCCGCTTCATCCAGAGTTGCCGTCGTCACTTCATGCCCTTCAAGGAAACTCGCAATTTGACCGTGGATGCCTTCAGGATATATTTCACCCACCACTTCTGATTCCTTCTCATGCCTGTATTCGTTCCAGACTGTCACTTTCATCCGCCTTCCTCCTTCTGTGTTGATCTGCGTTCTATAATGCTTACAGGTACTGTGATGTTCCTCTTTAACCTTTGAGGGTTTCTGACCAGGTTTATAATCTCACGCCCTGCCTCCCTGCCCAATTCCTGAGGATGAATATCCACTGTAGTTTGAGGTGGCGCAGCCAATTCAGTCATTGGGGAATCATTGAAGGTTGCAGTGGCAACGTCTTCCGGAATTCTTACTTTCATACAATATAGACAGGAGAGCACCAATGCATTGATTACACCATCCAATGTGAGTATCGCATCAACCGACTCCTTCTCCAAGAGTTCCTCAAGGGTCTTCCTTATGGAAACCTCATTGCTACTGCAATTGACAACCCTGCCTTCCACTTCAATCCCTCTTTTTTCAAGAGCACGGGTAAATCCTTTAATCCGGTCTTTTGCCACAGCAAATACATCGTTATCAGTAATCATTGTAATATTCCTATATCCCAAATCCAATAGATGATCGGTAATTAGATGTGCCGCATACACATTATCGTTATCTACATAGATTGCGTCCTGAATATTAGAAATATCTTTTCCAATAACAACGAATGGGAAGCCTATACTGGTCAGATAATTTGTCACCGGGTCATCTTCTTTTGAATAGAGTAGAATAAAGCCATCAACCCTTCTTGAATTGATGAGGTCCTTTATTTCAAGAAAGAGGCTGTCATCATCTTGGGCTGCAGTCATGAGAGTCGAAAAACCTTCATTCCTGCACGCTTCCGATACTCCGAAATTAACTTCTGTAAAAAATGGATTCAATACAGCTTCATGTACTGCACTTTTTACTATGAGACCAATAGTATACGACTTGTTTGTAACAAGATTTCTTGCAGCAACATTGGGCGTATACCCCATCTCCTGCATTATTTTGCGTATTTTTCTTTTGGTATCTGAACTGATTCCTGGATGATCCTTTACAACTCTTGAAACCGTTGAAGGGGACACGCCAGCAGCTTTTGCTACATCTTTAATTGTAACCATCAGATCACCCTATCTAACCTTTAGTCGATCCGGACATCAAGCCGGAAATCAAATACCTCTGCAGGAAAAGGAACACGATTGCTATAGGTACTGCAATCAGGATCGACCCTGCGGCAAATCTTGTGAATGTATTGGCAAATTGATCATTGACCATATTGTAAAGCCCTAATGCCAAGGTGAAGTTTTCTGGACTTCTTAAAACGATACGCGGCAAGATAAAGTCCATGAACGGTGCCATGAAATTAAACAATGCAACTACTGCAATAATCGGTTTGGCCAAAGGAATCATTATTGTAAAGAATATACGAAAATGCCCTGCACCATCCATTTTTGCAGATTCATCCAACTCTCTTGGGATGGTATCAAAATAACCTTTAACCAAGAACGCATTCATCGGGATCGAGCCACCTACATATACAAGAACCAGTCCCCAGAGGGAATCCAGCAGTCCTATTGTATTGAGGAGGATATAGATTGCCACCATGGCCATCAATACCGGGAACATCTGCAGGATAAGAAAGGCATACAAACCGTATTTTCGTCCGACAAACCGATATCGTGAGAAGGCATAGGCAGTCAAAGTAACGAAAACCACTGATAAGAAAGAGGAGGCTGCTGCTACAATCAAGGTGTTCTTATACCATGTCAGATACATGCTCTGCGGGTCTGTAAACAACCATTTATAATGGGTGAATGACCAGTTTTCAGGAATCATATTCGCCCCGTACAAATTGTTCCCCGGGTTTAATGAAATTCCAAAAGTCCAAAGGAGAGGATAGAAGATTGCCACCGTCATAATGAACAATATGGTATACATGACAATCTGCTTTAAGAGATTTTTTCTTTTTTTAGTCATCATATCTCACCTTCCTCTTGAACTGCTCTAGTACGACTGAACTGGAATGCGGCGACCGAAGCTACAATAAGACCAATGATGATGGAAATTGCGGCGGCCATATTATAGTTCTGGGTCTCGAAAGTCAGTTTATATACCCATGAAATCAGAATGTCGGTGCCGCCAGCATTTTGTTCTCTTATAGCAGGCCCACCAGCATTGAATAGATAAATGATGTTGAAGTTGTTGAAATTCCCTGCATATTGCATTATGAGAAGCGGTGCTGTAGCAAACATGATGTGCGGGAAAGTTATTTCAGTGAACTTCTGCCACCCTGACGCACCATCCATATCAGCTGCTTCATACCAATCGTCGGATATACTTTGAAGGACGCCCGTGAACAAGGCAAAGACAAATGGGAATCCTAACCATGTCTGAATCATTATCAGAGCAACTTTTGCCCAGAAGGGATCCGACAGCCACGGAATTGAAAGGCCGAACAACGGTTGCAGAATATCATTGTTGATCGCCCCGAACTGGTTATTGAATAGTGCAGAGAAAATAAGAATCGTCACAAATGCCGGCACTGCCCATGGCAAGATAAGTATGGTACGTATCAGCCTTTTGAACTTTATCAAAGGATGATTGACGATGATTGCAAGAAGTAGGGCCAGGGCAATCTGTAATGTTGTTGCTACCAGTGTCCATACGATCGTCCATGTAAAGACGCTGAAGAAAGTATTCCTCCAGATGTCCACTTCAATCAAAGCCTTAAAGTTCTCGAAACCAATATAATCCAGAACATTTCTGGGCGGTGCATTATAGAGATTATAGTTTGTGAATGCCAGGAAGAACATATACAGCAATGGGAATACCACTATAAAAATGAGTAAGAAAAGCCCAGGAGCAACGATTGCATAAGGGAAACTCTTATCCCATGCATCCCTGAATTGCTGCCTCATCGTCCTGAAGTCCCCGCTGTTGATCAGTTTGGCATCTTTGTACGCATCTATGATATTAGCAATATAGAAGGTAATTGCTATTACGACTACAAGAAGGGATATGATCCCCTGTGCCAGTAAAATTCTTGAATCATCTACACGTGGAATTTCACCAAGAGTAAAAAGTCCCCAGAATCCAATATTCAAGAAGTTATAGAAAACTGCAAAAAATGATATAAAAAGAATAAAGAGGCCACCTGCTTTGGCGTACCTCTTATTGTATAATTGGCCCAGTCCAGGAAGGATGGACAGGACTGCAGCCAATTTCGGATTTTTCTTCATAGCCCTTTCCTCCTAACCTTCGATACTACTCTTCAGAATCCTGTCCACCTGAAGCTGAGTCTATATCAGTTTGTATTTGTGATTTTGCTTCTTCCAAAACTTCGCGAGGATCGTCCCCATTAGATATGAAGATCAACGCATCTCCCATTGGTTCCCAAACTTGTGCCATTTCCGGAATATTAGGCATTGGGTTTGCGTTCTCGGCCTGCTCATTAAACACCCTCAACAGTTCATTGGAGTTTTCAACATCTGAGCGTGGCACTGTTTCCCTGAGGCCCTCAGTGACCAATTTGCTGTTATCAGCATTAGTCATAAACTTCAAGAGGTCTTTTGACCAGTATTCGTTCTCCGTATATTCGGAAATCATCCATCCCTTGACTCCCATAAATGGTGTCATTGTTTCTCCATCAAGTTCAGGTAGTGTTGCTGTACCCAGTGAATCTCCAAGTGCATCAGAATAGTCTGAGAGTTTCCATGGGCCTGTCATTGCAACAGGTGCCTTTCCATCTGTAAACAATCCATCAAGCACATCACCGGTCACATTCTCACTAAGGTATCCGGCCTGGAACCACTCTTGCATACGTGTTGCTTGCTCAACTACACCATCTGTAGCGACTTGAAGATCTTCAGAGTTGTAGCTTCCATCCTCTTCTTGGCCGAAAATCTGCTCACCTCCAGAGAACAGCAGTGGATATGAGAAGTAGAAGTTGGTTGCTTCCATCAGGAATCCGTATTCATTATTACTTTCATCCGTATACTCTTCCATGATTGCTTCGAGTTCTTCAACTGTTTGAGGCGCTTCGTCTATAATATCCTTATTATAATAGAGAGCAGCCGCTTCAACAGCAAATGGTACGCCCATCAATGAGCCTTCGTAAGTGAATGCTTCAAGTGCATTTTCGTTGAATGCATCGAGTTCGAATTCAGAGGGGTCGAGTTCCATTCCAAGGCCTTGGAGATAAGCACTACCAATCATATCGTGTGGCTGTTGATAGAGGTCTGGACCCTGTCCTGCCGGAGCATCCAATGATAATTGTTCCAATTGGTCAGTCATGCCTACTTCTGTAAATTCAACAGCAATACCTGTTTCTTCTTCATACTTCTCAAAAATTTCACCGTATACTTCCATCTGATTTTCTCCATCAAGCCAAACATTCAGCACTTCAGGCTTTTCTGGTTCAGAGCCTTCTTCACCTGAGCCGTTGGCTCCTTCACCAGCAGCTTCTTCCCCACTCTCTGGTCTGTCCGGCCCACAGGCTGCCAACATCAGAACTAATGCAAACATCATCAATAGAAACCATTTGTTGCTCTTCATTATAATCCTCCTCTAGATATGTAATCCATTTCATACTCTTATAATAAAACGCTTTCATATAAAAAGTCAACACTTTTTTGCAAACGATTGCATAAATTTATCCCCTTTATATATAGGCTTCTTTATAATGATTTATCATATTCAAGTGCAAACGATTGCCCCCAAAAGGAAAAACACCCCGGCAAGAGCCGGGGTGCTTTGGTCTAACGGTGGTATTTGATGACTTCGCGGGCAAAGTCATTCATATCACCGACGTATTCAAATGTTCCCTTCAATACGGGGTAGATGCTTTTCACGCTGACTTCGCCGAGCGAAGAAACGATGAAAGTGACGACATTCAACTTCCGCATTTTGAACACTGCGCTGAAGAGCGTCGCCAGGTGGTTGATGTAGTCCGCCGGCTTCTTAGTGTCCTTCTCCGTATTCTTCACGCGGTTGATGTAGTCCGGAGCCCTTGGGATGTCCTGGCCGATTACTTTTCCATCCTCCTCAGTGACGTCGTAGTGCGATTCTGTCATTTCCTCGATCGATTTGTAGGAACGGCTGAGTATGATGTCCTTGAAGCTTGGGGACAGCAGTTTGGCAGCCAGGCTGTTCATTTTCCTGGTCAGGAATTTCTCAAGGTACTGGGCACTCTTGGCCCTCTTGTCGAACAGGGCGTCCTTCTCTTCAAATATATCATCCAGCTTCCTTCTCAGCTCATCGATTCCCGCATCATCCTTCACACTGGCAAAATGATAGTACAGCGGCTGATCGAGATGCTTCTTGAAGGTCACATGGAGCTCCGTTTCCTTGTCGTTCATCAGTATCTTCTGTGCACGCTCTCCAGAAACGTCCACAAGTGTATCGGTCTTGTTGTAGACGAATGTGATATGGACGCCTTTTTTAGCAAGATACCGGATGATCGTTTCATCCGCGTCCCGTATTTTGGATGAGAAGACGTACAATACGTGTTTGACGCCTGTCTTGGCTATCAGTTTCCTGTATTGTTTCGGTGAATATTCCGTTGTTCCGACACCTGGAAAATCGAGGATCTTTCCCCTTTTTCCGTAGGGGTGCTCGGTAATTGTGCGTGTGGCATCAGTCTGTGTGGAAATAAAGGAATCGGCATCCGCCAACCGGTTGACAAGGGCGCTTTTGCCTGCGTCAACCTGTCCCAGCACAGCAATCCGGTAATCGATCGTAGATTCTATATATTCATGATAGGCCATGACCAAAGGATGGCTCTGTTCCATATCCTCACCTCCATTCAGATTGCACCTTCATTGTCAGCACCCATGTACCAGCTGATTGCAAACCCCAGTATGGCGGACAGCACAGTCACTGTCCAGGACACGGCTGTATCCGGAAGACCCGGATAGATGGCAAAGACGGATCCGATGACAAGCCCCAGTATCAGGGCATATGTTAAATAAGTGTAGTGTCTCAGCAAGTACTGGATGATGCGGCTCGCAACAAGCAGACCCAGGACGATGCCGGAACCGACGGCAATCAAAATCGGCAGTATTCCAAGATTGAAGCTTGTCAGCTCACTGACTGCATAGATGACGATGGAATACGAACCGAGGATCAGGAGCACCAGCGACCCTGATATTCCCGGAAGAAGCATCGTCGTTGAAGCGAGTATACCACTGAAGAACAGTTTGACGAGCAGCGGGAATGTGATGGCGACATCATTGATCACCTGCTCCTCTCCCCTGCTCATTCCCATAACAAAGAGTAGCGCCACCGCCATGAAAAGGATGATGTAGTGGCCTGCCCTGAATTCCACTCTATAATTCGAAATCCTCAGCATCATTGGAACGACGCCGATCACCAGACCGATGAAGAACCAATGCGTCGGCACCATATGATTCCGCAGCAGATAGTCTATCAGATTGGATAATGTAAGTATCGCAATCCCCATCCCGACGACCAGCGGCAGCAGGAACAGGATCGCCTTCCTGTAGTGTTTTGATACGATCTTACTGATGGCCCCGAGGAACTGGTCATAGATGCCGAGGAGCAGTGCCATCGTGCCGCTGCTGACTCCAGGAATCAATTCACATATGCCCATCAGAAACCCTTTAAATATATTTACCCATTTAACCATTTATTTTATCCCTCAACTTTAATTTTTACCATCTGATTGTAGCATACCTTTGCATGGTAGTTGCCAAAGAACATGTATATTGATTTGATAAACCGCTTTTATACTGATATAACTGTCTTAATACCATTTGATTAGGAGCTGTCATAGTGAGAGATCTAGGAATTTATTTCGGTACCTTCGCCCCCTGTCATGTAGGGCACTTTGAACAGATCATCCGTGCGAAACGGGAGAACAGGCATGCCTTCGTGATTGTCAGCGGTTATCAGGGGGACCGGGGCGACACCTACGGCATGACACTCGACAACCGGGTCAAATCCATGCGTCGGCTGCTTGGTCCTGATGACAACGTCACCATACTCAAGCTCGATGAAACGCATATTCCGAGATATCCGCATGGCTGGGGGCCCTGGCTCAAAATGCTTGCAGACACCATCCTCGAAGAAAAGGATTCGCTGCCCTTTCCCGTCGAGAGTATGACCTATTATGTCGGAGAGGAGGAGTATATCGAACCGCTCAAGGACTTCTTTTCTGATGAGTGGCCCCACATCGATGCATCCATTACGATGGTCGACCGCAAAATACTCGGAATCAGCGGCACAAGCATCAGGGAAGAACCCATACTGAACTGGGATTACGTCATGCGGACCTTCAGGAAGTTCTTTGTCCAGAATGTACTCATCATCGGAGCCCCGGGGACAGGCCGCACTTCGATGGTACAGGATCTGGCAAGGCGCTATTCCACAAGCTACTCCGTGGAGTACGCAAAAACATACTGCCGTGAACACCGGATCGCCGATGATGAGCTTGACGTCAAGGACTTCCACGCAATAGGCATCGGACAGTTCGAGAACAACAGGCGCCATATCCACTCCCCCGGCACACGCAAAGTCTTCTTTGCGGACACTGATGTCATGACTACAAAAGTCAATATGAAGCGGTACGCAGATGGGGAGGAATTCAACCGCCTGAAATCAGTTTTCGACTATTATATACATCTCCAGCACTGGTCCCTCATACTGGTCCTCCCTCCGGAAGCACCGAAGGATGAGGCTGCTGTGCATGTTGGAGATAAAAATGAGGTTCATCAAATGATCATGGAGGAACTGGAGCTGCATGATCTGATGTCCATCACCCATATCCTCGACGGCGATTCCTATCGGGACAGGTATCAGGAAGCCCATAGATTGGTCGATGAAATCCTGAAAGACGGCAAGGACAACTGATGAAAACGTTTTATTGGATAATATTACACTTTATAAAATATTGAACCCTTATAATTATGGAAAATACAGAAAACTTTGATATTATGGTGTACATCTATTCTATGGAGGCAGATATATATGGAACCTAACTTGTTACTTACGCCCGGACCAACCCCAATCCCCCCTCAAGTGAATCGTGCGATGTCGGATGGGATGATCGGACACCGTTCTTCCGACTTCACTTCCCTCATGGAAAATGTGCAGTCCAATATAAAAACATTATTCGGTACAGAAGAACCTGTAGCCATACTTACTTCAAGCGGTACAAGTGCATTGGAGACATCCATGGTCAATCTTGTAGAACCCGACGAATCCATTGTCGTCATCGTCAGCGGTGCATTCGGTGAGCGTTTTAAAAGTATCGCCCAGACATACCCATACGATGTCCATGTTTATGAAGTACCCTGGGGCGAAGGAGTGGATCTCCAAAGCTTCAAGTCGTTCCTTTACGGTAAAGAGAATATCAAGGCTGTATTCTCACAAGCCTGTGAGACCTCTACAGCCGTAGTGCATCCCATCCATTCATTGGGGGAACTCGTCAAGAATTACAATAAAGATACCCTGTTCATCGTCGATGGCGTAAGTGCAGTGGGCGGTATGCAGTTCGATATGGCCCGTGATTCCATCGACTGCCTCGTTACAGGGAGCCAAAAGGCATTGATGCTCCCGCCGGGCATCGCTTTCGTGGCAATGAACAAGCAGGCGAGAGAACGTGCCAGTCAAAATGAAATATCGAGATTCTACCTTGATATCAACAAATACTTCAAATCCCTGGAAGAAAACTCCACACCGTTCACACCAGCCGTATCCCTGATCCAGGGACTGGACCAAGTGCTTGCACTCTATAAGGAGGAAGGAGTGGAGCAGGTCTACGACCGCCACCTCAAGATGCGCAATATGCTTAGAGCGGGCCTTAAGGCACTTGATTTTGAACTTCTTGTGGAGGATGACCATGCTTCTCCGACCGTCACTGCATTCAAGTCCGATGAAGATGAACTTTCCCATATCAAAGATGCCCTTAAGAAAAAATACGGCATCACAATTGCAGGCGGCCAGAAACAGCTTAAAGGAAAGATTTTGCGCATTGGGCACATGGGTTATATGTTCCCGAAGGATATGTTGACAGTTCTGTCTGGACTTGAAGCCATCGTAAGCGATTATCGCGGCAAGAAATATTATGGCAGCGCATTGACTGCTGCCCAGGAGGCATATTATGAATCAATATAAAGTACTTGTACTGGATCCAATCAGTGAAGACGGCATCAAAGAACTGCTCGACCATCCAAATTACGAAGTCGACATCAAAACCGGCCTCTCTGAAGCGGAAATTCTGAATATCGTCCATGATTACCATGCCATGATCGTCAGAAGCCAGACGACCATCACAGAGGAGATCATCCAATATGCACGTTCCTTGAAGGTGATCGCCCGGGCAGGCGTCGGTGTGGACAATATTGATATCGATGCCGCCACCAAATATGGCGTCATCGTCATCAATGCCCCTGATGGTAATACCATATCCGCAACCGAACATACGATGGCGATGATGCTTGCCCTGACGAGGGAAATTCCTGCAGCCCACAAGGAACTTTCGGAAGGTGTCTGGAACCGCAAAGCCTATAAAGGTACAGAAATGTACGGTAAGACCCTCGGCATCATCGGAGTCGGCAAAATCGGCTTCGGTGTCGCCCGTCGGGCCCAGAGTTTCGGCATGAAGATTGTTGCGTTCGATCCCTACCTGTCGGAGGACAAGGCGAAAGAAGCGGATATAGAAAAGATGGAAGTCGAAGATATTGCAAAGCACGCCGATTTCGTTACGGTCCATACTCCCCTTACACCACAGACAAGAGGAATTGTAGGAAAGGAATTCTTCGAGACCGCCAAATCGGAACTTAAAATAGTCAACGTCGCGAGAGGCGGCATCATTGATGAGACAGCGTTGCTGGAGGCACTGGATGAGGGCCAGATAAGTGGCGCAGCCCTCGATGTATTTGAAGAGGAGCCGCCAACCAATCAGAAGCTTCTGAACCACCCCCGCATCGTAGTGACACCGCACCTTGGTGCTTCGACTGTCGAAGCACAGGAAAAGGTGGCCATCAGCGTTTCCCGGGAAATAATCAATATCCTTGAGAACAACACGATCGTCCATGCGGTGAATGCACCGCGGATGAGCGAAAACATCAACGAGGAACTGAAGCCTTTCATAAATATATCCAGCCATATGGGTGAAGTGGCGATACAGCTGATGAACCGACCGCCCCTGGAAATCAAGCTCAAGTATCATGGAGACCTGGCATTGGATGACACAAGCATACTCACCCGGTCATTTGTTGCAAATATGCTGAAGCCCCACCTTGGAGAGAACGTCAATATCATCAATGCCCTCTACCTGCTCCAGGAGCAGGATGTCACATACAAAGTGGAGAAGAAGGGACAGACACATGGCTACAGCAACTATCTTGAAGCAGAGTTGGTCAACAACGATGAAACACTGACGATCGGCGCCAGCGTTTTGAACGGCTATGGGGAACGCATTGTAAAGATAAATGGCTTCCAGGTCGATATCAAACCGACAAAGCACCTGCTCTTCATCAACCACCTCGACCGTCCCGGCATCATTGGAGAGATGGGCCACACGCTCGGCAAATATGACATCAATATTGCCAGCATGCAGCTGGGCAGAAAGGACGAAGGCGGCGCAGCACTATTGTCCCTGAGACTCGACCAGAGTGTAAATGATGAAGCGATTGAAGAACTCACAAAAATAGAAGGCTTCGATAAGGTGAAGCAGGTGGACTTGTCCTGAGAGGAATAGGACAATCTAAAAAACCATCACTCATGAGTGATGGTTTTTTAATATGATTTCCTCTACACCAAGAACATCTTCCACCATGTCGGTGACGCCCAGTGCTTCAAAATTTGGAATGATCGCCCGTCCGGTCAACCCGGTCAATGTAGCAATGAATTCAGCCCCGATTGCTTCTGCACAATAATAGTCGGCTACCGAATCCCCTACAATGACAACCTTGTCATCGGATATGTTCCTTTGATTCAATGCATCCTCGAAATGCACTTCGTCATGTTCATACAGACTCCACAGGTAGCTATATGGGTGAGGCTTGGCAAGAGAGCCTTCAGCCTGATCTGTTGCTTCTGCCGCAAGCACTTCTGATGCCGTTGAGATCCTGTTGTTCCTGAATATGTCCATGAGACGTTCCTGATGGAATGGAATCAGCGTCTCCTGTCTCGGCCGTCCTGTGGCGACGCCGATCTCGACTCCTGCATCAAGCAGGCGCTTCAGCATCCCCCTGATGTCTTCAGGGGCAACAATCCATTCTTCATCATGAATGAATCCAGGCTTGTCCAGCTCTTCCGCTTCAATGCCTGTAGAGGTCTTGACGTCACTGCTGCCAAGATACCATTCCTGATATTTATACTGCCCCTTCTCCCATATGGGACCTGCCATCTCAAAGGCCGATGCATCTTCAATGTTCAGCTTCTCCCTGGCATATGCCATGAGCGCATCATATATGGAATCTTTTGTGTAGGTATCACCCTTCAGGAATTCGACCACCTTTCCGTAATCCACTTCCTGAGTGTTAATCATACCGCCAACGCCTTGGATGTCGGCGAGATCCATTCCTTCCATCTTCAGGTCCGCATTTCTCAGCAATTCTATATACAGGATGGAAAATGTCACAAAAAGCATATCCCAATTGGAGTTCAGACCCATCTGCTTAAAACGGTCAAGCACCTCATCGTTGCTGAACACTTCCGCCCTGATTTCCTTTATTTCCTGATTGCTGTAATCCGTACGGAACTGATATGTATCCAGGTTCAGATATCTTGGACTATAGAGCATCTCGTGCACCGCCAGGGCGGATACATCGAAACACCTTTCCTCACTTAAAAAAACGCCATCCACATCAAATAGTACGACCGTCACACGCTTGTCCTCCCCATCTACACTATGTATTATAATCTCAATTTTCTCATATCGTGCGGGAATTGTCGATATTGATTTTGATAATTTGAAATCTTGCGAATTCATCTTTCCATTTGGAAGTAATATTATACTATACCATTCGTTATACACCAGAATTGGCGGGGTTTGAAACGCTTTTATCTAGGGAACAACAAGTTATGAAATAAAGCGTTTCACGCCAAATATAAGAATTTAACCCGGGTTAATTTTTTTATTCTGATGCAATTTCATTTTTTTCATCCTATAATGTAAGTCGTAATATGAATGGTAAATATTGCGTAAAAATTATTAATATAATATTAAGGTACGCTGTACCTGGGTGGAGGAATATTTATGGAACTCAGTCCGATGGAAGTCATCTTTCTATTTCTCGGAGGACTTGGTATTTTTCTTTATGGTATCAAACAGATGGGGGATGGCCTCCAGGCTTCTGCAGGAGACCGGTTGCGCGAAATTCTGAACCGGATGACATCCAACCCGCTTAAAGGTGTCCTTGCCGGTATTGTCGTTACAATACTGCTGCAGACCAGTACAGGAACAACAGTACTGACTATTGGACTCGTTTCCGCAGGCTTTATGACACTGCGTCAATCCATTGGGGTCATTATGGGTGCCAACATAGGTACTACAGTCACTGCCTTCATCATCGGACTGAAGATTGGCGACTATGCACTGCCGATTCTGGCCCTTGGTGCATTCCTCATATTCTTTCTGAAGAACAGCCCAAAATCCTATAACATCGGTCGCATACTCTTCGGTTTCGGCGCCCTGTTCTATGGACTTGACCTGATGGGTCAGGGGATGAAACCTTTGGCAGATTACCAATGGTTTACAGATCTGATGCTGGACATGTCTACCAACTCTCTTCTTGGAGTTACTGTCGGTACAGTACTTACGGTCATAGTCCAAAGCTCGAGTGCTACCATCGGTATCCTCCAGAGTCTTTATAGTAATGGACTGCTCGACCTTAGCGCCGGTTTGCCATTACTGCTCGGGGATAATATAGGAACAACAATTACTGCTGTCCTTGCAGCGCTTGTAGGCTCCATCGCAGCCAAGAGGGCAGCTGCCGTCCATGTCATCTTTAACGTAATCGGTGCAACGATCTTCATGATCATCATGCCGTTGTTCGTAAATCTCATTTCATATCTGCAGTCTGCAATGGATCTCAACCCCGAAATGACGATTGCTTTTGCACATGGTTTCTTTAATATCACAAATACACTTATCCACTTGCCGTTCATTGCCGCTCTTGCATGGATTGTAACCCGTATAGTCCCAGGAAGAGACTTCTCCGAGGACTATAAGCCAAACCATCTGGATCCTCATCTTCTTAAGCGCTCGCCTGGCCTTGCCCTGCAGGGTGCGCAAAAAGAAGTGAAGAACCTTGGCAATCTTACACTCAGCATTCTTGATGATGCGAAAGAGTACAGTGAAACGAACAATCCTAAACTGTATAAGCAGATCAAAGAGAAGGTGAATGTCGTCGATACCCTCCAGGATACTTTAAGATCCTATATCATCGATGCTTCCAAGTATGACATCTCTCCAGAAGATGCAGAGAGGCAGTCGACATTGCTTGAAGTGACACGCATCTTCTATAAAGTCAGCGGACAGATTAATGAATATGCAGATCTCTTCAATAAGAAGCACCGCGAGAACATCGACCTTTCGGAACCAGCGCAGGAGGGGCTTGAGGACCTGTTCAACCATGTCTACAAGTCCTTCAGAAAATCGATAGAATCCCTCGATATATACAATCCTCAAGATCTGGAGGAAGTCATCCGACTCAGCCAGAAATCATACAAGATCGAGAACAAATTAAGAAAACAGCATGTCAAACGTCTGAATAAAGGCATCTGTTCCACAGATGGCGGCCTGCTTTACGTAGACCTCATCAGCACGCTCGAGCGCATCGGCTATAATGCAAGAAACATTTCCGAAACGAACTTGAGTGATGAAATCGATGACCTCGCTGAAGACTTTACAATCTATGAATAACCAATAAAAAACTGGACCAGATGACTGGTCCAGTTTTTTATACTTTCCCTTTCAATAATGCATACCAGTACATGATTGGCAGCATGTTTTTCTTGAACTGATAGAAAAACCATTTATCATCCGACTGGTTGAGGAATGTCGATTCCTTTGGAATATTATCATATCCGAATTCCGCCAGTATCAGGTGGCCATATTCTGTAGCTATCGGACAGGCTGTCTTTCCATCATATTCGTGAGATGGTTCCTTATCATCCATACGCTCCAGAAGGTTTTTGACGAGGATGGGCATCTGTTCTTTTACTGCGCTGCCCATTTTGACTGTCGGGAGGCTTGAGGCATCCCCCAATGAAAACACTGTAGTGTACGTGTTGTGCATCATCGTGTGCGGGTCTACACTGACCCATCCTTCCGGATCCAGAAGGCCGGAATCCTGAAGCACTGAAGGACCACTCATGGGAGGGGTGATGACGAGCATTTCGAAAGGCACCACATGACGTTCCCCCGTATCGAGGTTTTTGAATACGGCCTCCTTATGCTCACCTCGGACTTCTACAAGCTCCTCCTTCATTTTATAGTCGATCCCTTTTTCCTCCAAGCGTTTTACAATCTTGTCGCTGTATTTCTTCACCTTGAATACTTCATCACGGCCGCTGCGGAATACGATATTCGCATCCCGGTCGTTATCTTTTATATACTCATCCATTGTGAAGACGGAGTTTTCAGCAGAGACACCGCCTTTTATCCTGGACTGGGGTTTCGTGATCACAATATTGCCCTCTTTGACCTTCTGGAGGGTCTCGTAGGTGTAATTGACATGCTCGTATATATAGTTCGTACATACACCATTCGATCCAAGTGCCTCCGTGGCGCCTTCAATCGCATCGTAGTTGAGCTCTATGCCAAGGGCTACAACCAGGAAGTCATACTTGATTCTGTACCCGCCTGCCTTTACCTCACGTTTGACGGGGTCCACACTCTCCACTGTTTCCTGCAGCCACTCAGCTCCTTTTGGCATCACCTTATCCATGGGCTTCTTAGTGGACTCAAGACTCATTTCTCCACTGCCTACCAGCGGCCAGCCCGGCTGGAAGTAATGGTGTTCGGATGGCTCTATGATAAGCACATCCTTCTCCAGACTTTTGTCTTCGCTTAAAATCCGGCTTGCTGTGGAAACACCGGCAGTGCCTCCACCCAATATGACCAGTCGATAATGCTTTTTCATTCTTTCGACACCTCCATTTTTAAGTATCATTCCCCTTTCTCCTTCATTTATTCAAGAAATGACTGGCAAATCTTTCCTGTTTTTTATACTATGTAATAAAGGAGGATAATAATTTGAATATTGAGACGCATTTGACAAACTTCAAACGAGAAATAGGAAAAGTTATTGTCGGCCAGGATGAAGTGCTCGACCTTCTATTCATCAGCATACTTCAGAAAGGACATGTATTGTTCGAGAGTGTTCCCGGAACGGGCAAGACATCATTATCCAAAGCTTTGGCAAAGACAATTGATGGCTCCTTCAGAAGAATCCAGTTCACACCAGATCTGCTTCCAACCGATATTACGGGATTAAACATATACAGCCCGAAAACCCATGAGTTTGAATTGCAGATGGGGCCAATAGCTACCAATGTCCTGCTGGCAGACGAGATCAACAGGGCTACCCCCCGTACTCAATCCGCCCTCCTCGAAGTCATGGAAGAGCGACAAGTGACGATCGATGGCCAGAAAATAGAAATCGACGATCCATTCATTGTAATAGCCACGCAGAACCCGATTGAATCCACTCAGGGGACCTTCAGTCTTCCGGAGGCCCAGATGGACCGATTTCTGATGCGGATAGATCTCGGATATCCTTCACGGGAAGAAGAACTGAATATGATGGCATTGTATAATGGCCACTATCCCACTGAAGAAATCCACACTGTATTCAGCAAGGAAATGATTACCGAATTACAATCCCGTTGCTCGGCCATTACTGTGAACCACTCCACTATGGAGTACATGCTTGATATGATCCACCTCACGAGGCAGCACCCCCATGTGGATATTGGTGTATCGCCACGCGGTACACTCGCCCTGATGCATGCTGCGCAAGGAGTTGCACTGATTCAAGATAGGGATTATGTAACGCCGGAGGACGTGAAATATATCGCTCCATACATATTGGGCCACCGTATTGTTTTAAGCATTGAGGGCCTGACCCTTTCGGATCAGAAAACTGTCATACGGGAAATCATTGAGGGGACAGAAGTGCCAGTCGAATATGGAGTTCCAAGAAATGAATTATAAGGTTGATTATCAGCCTTCCAATGTGATGACATTTTTCATCGGGGCTGTCGCCATCCTTTTTGTATTGGACGTTTTCTATGGTATGCAGCTGAACCGGTGGATGACTTTATCCCTTGGCCTCTTCATGTCTTTTTTCCTGCTCAATCTCATCTATGAAAAAATGGTGCCTGATAAGATCACAGTCTCCATTTTGGAAAGGGATATACGTTTGTTCAATAATCAGGAGGGAACACTCCTGCTCAGAATTCATAATGATGGATGGCTGCCTGTTCTGAATGGTTCGATTATCCTGGTTGCAGGTGATGACATTGAATTCTTCAACGATACATCATTAAAAATAAGACACCAGACCGAAACCCGTGCCGTGTTTACGGTCATGGCGAAAAGTGATATCACCATAGAGATCCCTTTCAGGGCCAGGAAGCGCGGAATAGTCAAAGTAATGGATACAAGAATCGAAGTGCCTAAAATATTTGGTTTTGATTCACTCAAGCTTACACAAAAAGGCAGGTTCCTTCATGAAATCCTGGTCTACCCTGGACAGCTCGACATACCACCTTTCGATATGAGAAGTAAAACCTTGCAGGGGCTCTTCATACAGAAACGGGCCCTGTATAATGATCCAATGCTCACCATTGGAACAAGAAGCTACCAGCAGACGGACAGCATGAAGGACATACACTGGAAAGCGAGCGCCAAGGCCGGGGGACTCCAGACACGCATCTATGAAAAAACGACCCATGTCTCCTGGCTGATTGCCATTAATCTTCGATCGGAAAAGACTTATGCCCCTCCTTCCAATATCGAAGAGAATATTGAAAAGATTGCGTACCTCACCCGCATGGCGAGTGAAGCATCCATCCCCTATAGTCTGTTTACGAATCTGTCCACCTTCGATTCCCGCACATTTCTCAAGTTGGAAGAGGGGACCGGGAAACTGCATTACAGAAAAACATTGGAGACACTCGCACGGATAGATGCATTATCCTATACATTGAGTTTCGACCGCCTGTTGAAACATATCCATACTCATGAGGCTCTCCCCTCCCACCTGCTATTTACAGGTAGAACAGATCCGGCGATTGAAGATATGCTCAAGTCCCTCCGGGGCCGGGGCATCGAAGTATTCCAGATGGATGAAGACGATGTACAACCGTATGCTTTTCCGATAAGGAGTGACTATGATGAACCGAATTAATTATTATTTATCTTTCTTCCATGGCTACACAACCAATATGTTCCTCCTTTACTTCATCATACTCTTTCTGAATATCCATAACGGAAAACAGCCACTTCTACTGCCTTATATGATGGTCGTCCTGGGCGTTTTGACAGCTGGCTGGATCATCGTCCATTATTTCAGACTGCGATATATATACATTATACTGCCATTTGTTCTGGTCACTGCCACAATGCTTGGTTTCCACTGGTTATCGGCACTGGCTCTGAGCTTTGTCCCGATTCTGCGCTTCGAATATCTTTATGACGATATTGAAGATACGTTGGCAGCGCCTTCCATCATCATTACATTCCTGCTCCTCTTAGGCGTCAATATTTTGGGAAGCGGAGCCGATTCCTCCTTCCAGACGGAATACCACCTATTGTTCATCAGCCAGGTCCTGTTCTATTTCATCGGTCGGATAGTGCTTCTGCTGCTTGGAAGTCCTTATGTCCACAGAGGAAAATTCACTGTATTCCTTTCACTCTCAGGCATTTTTATAACGCTTGGCGTTATCCTCGCTATCGCTTACAGATACGCTGTTTTCTCCCTTAAGTATATCGTCATCGTATTGCTGGGTGGCATGGTCCAAATACTGAAGCCCTTTTTTGCATTCCTGGAAGATGTCGAGTTTGAACCGCCCCAGCTATCGGACAGTGAGAGGCTGGATCAGACAGAAGGGGAGGAGAGCGCTGAAATGGTCCAGGCGGAATCCACAGCTTCACACATACCGGTCGATACAATCATGTCACTCCTGCTCCTGTTGATAATCGGTATCGGCATTTACTATTTCTATAAAAGAAGAGAGGCCCCGGCTGGACAAAAGACAGAAAAAAATGAGAAGGAGGGAATGGCGATTGCTCATTCCTCCGTAAAGAAGAATTATGGAAAACCTGAAGTACCAAAAAATAAAGTAAGAAAGTTATATTACGGTTTTGAAAAATGGCTGGCTTCAAAGGGGCTGGGAAGATACAGGAATGAAACCATCGAAGAGTGGATCCGTCGATGTCGTCTGGAAGAGATTGTCGATTCCGACAAACTCGAGATATACCGCAGGACAAGGTATATGGATCAGGAAACTTCAGATGCTGATTACCAGAAGTATAAGTACGCAATAGATCATATGAAACAGGTAATTATGCAACACATGAAAAAACAGGAGTGAGACCGGGGTCTCACTCCTGTTGCCTTTAGTACTGGTTCAAGTATTGTTTAAGCTCCCAATCGGAAACCTGTGAACGGTACATGTCCCATTCGACGCTCTTATTGCCGTGGAACTGTCTGTATATATGAGTGCCGAGGGCATCTATGACCACTCTGTCTTCCCTCATCGCCTTGAGTGCTGTATAGAGTGTGGATGGCAGATCCTCTACTCCTACAGCTTCCCTCTCCTCGCGGGACATCTCATAGATGTTTTCATTTACCGGCTCAGGCAGATCCGTCTTGTTCTTGATGCCTTCAAGACCGGCTTTCAGGATGACCGCCAGTGCAAGGTACGGATTAGCTGCCGGATCGACCGACCTTACTTCAGCACGTGTGGACAGGCCACGGGAGGAAGGGATACGGAGCAGTGGTGAACGGTTCTTCCCACTCCATGCGATATAGCTTGGAGCTTCATATCCTGGCACGAGACGCTTGTACGAGTTGACGAGCGGGTTGCATACTGCCGTGAACCCACGTGCATGCTTAAGTATCCCGGCCATGAAATATCTCATGTCCTGACTTAGGCCTATGTCGTCATTTTCATCGTAGAAGGCATTCTCTTCACCCTTGAACAGGGAAACGTTGAAGTGCATACCATTTCCATTCAGACCGAACAACGGCTTCGGCATGAATGTGGCGTGCAGGTTATGCTTGCGGGCGACCGTCTTGACAACGAGCTTGAATGTTTGAATGTTATCACAAGCTGCAATTGCATCCGCATATTTGAAGTCAATTTCATGCTGACCGGGAGCTACTTCGTGGTGGGAAGCTTCTATTTCAAAGCCCATGTCTTCGAGCTCAAGCACAATATCCCTCCGGCAGTTTTCACCTAGATCTGTCGGTGCAAGATCGAAGTAGCCGCCCTGATCATTGAGTTCGGTTGTAGGCTGGCCTTTTTCATCAAGCTTGAAAAGAAAGAACTCAGGCTCAGGTCCAAGGTTGAATGCAGAGTAGCCCATATCTTCCATTTCCTTGAGCACACGTTTCAGATTCGATCTCGGATCGCCATCGAAAGGCTCTCCATCAACATTGTAGATGTCGCAGATGAGTCTGGCGACCTTCCCTTTACCTGCTGTCCATGGGAATATTGTCCATGTGTCAAAATCAGGTTTCAGGTACATATCGGATTCTTCGATGCGGACAAACCCTTCGATTGAAGAGCCATCAAACATCATCTCTCCATCCAACGCCTTATTCAACTGGCTGATCGGCACCTCGACGTTTTTAATCGTTCCCAAAATATCAGAGAACTGGAGACGCAGATACCTAACATTCTCTTCTTCTGCAATACGGATGATATCTTCTCTTGTGTATTCGCTCATTGTTCACTCTCCTGTAGATTATTGGAAAAATCTTGATAAATCTCCGCGATTCAATAAAGGGCGTTGATATTCGTTATACTTGAGTATTTCAGGTGTATCGACTTTTTGAGGTTCATTTAGGATTTCCCCTATCCTTTTCATGGTAAAACCTTTTTCCATATAGTTTTGAATGGAAAGAAGAACGTCCAGGTCATTCATCGAAAAGATTCTATGGTTCCCTGGTGTTCTCTCAGGAGAAATAAGGGAGAGGGACTCATAATATCTGATTTGACGCGCTGTAAGCCCAGTCAGCTTCATTGCTGATGACATTGGAAAAATGGCTGTGTTACGTCTCATCTGATCCTTATCCAAAATGTTCACCCCTCGTCATATTCATAATATTAGCACAACATTTTTTAAAAATCTAATCCATGTAAGATATTCTTACATGTTCCTAATCTATAATAATTTTCTTGGTAGAACAAGGATTTTTCATAATGGCCAACCAATTACTGGCACGTTATACAGATTGCTATATAGGCTTTGTCTTCCCAAAATAAAAGGAACTCCCGGCCTATGCCGGAAGTTCCCACCTAACCTATTATGCTTACTGCGAATACAATCAATATCACTACCGGGAGTACAAATCTCAGCATCAATATCCAGAATTTGTACAGTCCATACATTTTGCTGCCTTCATCCACATTCAACTGGTTCATCGTCACACGCCTGTCGATGATGAAACCGACAAACAGTGTCGATACAAGGGCGCCGATCGGAAGCATGATATTGGAGACGAGAAAGTCCACATTATCAAAAATCGATCTGCCGAAAATGATGACATCACTCAGAACCCCATAGGATAGCGCGGATGGAATGCCCGCCAGGAATACGAAGAACCCGAAGATGTATGCTCTGCTTCGACGTTTGCTCTCATTGCCCTTTATCGCATTGGCCACATTGATTTCAATCATTGAAATCGAAGAAGTCAATGTAGCAAACAGGAAGGCGCCAAGGAACAGGATGTAGAACAGCATTCCGAGCGGAATCTCTCCAAACACCTGTGGCAGGACGATGAATACAAGACCCGGACCTTCAGCCGCTTCCATTCCAAGCGATGCAATTGCAGGGAAGATGGCAAATCCGGCCATGATGGAAATGACGACATTCATGATTACGATGGATAACGCCGACTGTGTGAGGTTGTGCTCTTCACCCAGGTATGATGAATATGTAATCATCGTTGTCGCACCGATACTCAATGCAAAGAAGGATTGGCCCAACGCATACAGCAGTGCCGTAGAATCAATTTCGCTGATATTCGGCGTCAGGAAGAATGCGATGCCTTCCATTGCTCCGGGAAGCGTCACAGAACGGATGATTACAATCAGGAAAAGAACGAACAGCAGGGGCATCATCACTTTAGATGCACGTTCGAGTCCTTGCTGTACACCTTTGGCGACGATGAAGGCCGTCAGCAGGATAAAGAGTCCCTGCGCCACAACAACATAGAGGGGATTGGCGATGATGCCTTCAAAAGCAGCCCCGTAATTATCAATCTGGATCAGATTGACGGCATCGCCGAGGGCGACAATGAGATAGATCAATATCCAGCCCCCGATGACACTGTAGAAGGAAAGCAGTAGGAACACGGCTATATTCCCAAGCCAGCCAAATACCCTATAGAACTTCTTTCCACCAAGATATTCGAAACCTTCAATCGGATTGCGCTGACTTGACCGTCCAATAACGAACTCGGAGAGCAGGAGCGGCATCCCGACAAATAAAGTCATTACAAGAAATACAAGAAGAAATGCGCCGCCGCCATGCTCTGCGGTCATATAAGGGAAACGCCACAGCGCGCCGAGCCCAATTGCTGAACCTGCAGCTGCCAGGACGAATCCGATTTTGGAGCCCCATCTCACACTATTCATAAACTAACCTCTCTTTACTATTTATTCACTTTATACATTTTTGATAGAGTTCCTAATATAGTAGCATACCTGTTATACATTTGAACACTCCGTGCCGGAAATTCCCTAAGTAAATAACGCAAAAGGGGCGTCCCCATGAAAGGAACACCCCTCTTAAGATGTTAGTTTGGATTGTCTTCAAGATCCGGCACCGGCTTTTCGTAGTACTGCCTGTCCTTGTTGGCATTGAAGTGATCCGCCTTCTCCAGTTTCACGTCGACTGTATAGTCGGGCATCTTGGCAAAGTTCTCGTAGATTCCTTTAGGCACAAGATAGTTGCCCTCCGGGAACTGGATGCCAAGATTCCCAGATCTGATATCCGCACTTCTTGCAAACCCCTGGAAAACGCCGTTCTTGTTATAGAGTACGATCGCTTCACCATCCTGGATGCCTTCACGTTTCGCATCTTCCCTGCTGATGAGCACATCATATCTGCCCATCGCATTGAATGCATCCGTATCACCATAAACCATGGAGTTGAACTGTTTGCCCCTTCTCATCAGAAGCCTGAACTCCCCGGCCTTCTTATTGTTATCCGGTATGTCGATGCCGATGAGATTTGCTCTGCCATCCGGCGTTGGACACACGCCTCCCTCACAAAGCCAGGCACCTCCGTATTGATAGACGTCCCCCGCCTTCTTGAGGTACTGTACTCCGTCATACTGCGGATTGGCTTTGGCAATCTCTTCCCTGATCTCCTGTCCGGAGGCAAAGTCGATGAGTTCTGCAGATTCCGGCTTCACGCGTTTGGCGAGATCCACATAAATCTGCCATTCACTTCGTGCTTCCTCGATGCGGTTCCGGTTCCCCTCGATTTCCGGGGAGAAATAGACCATCCGCTCTGTTGATGTCGACAGTCCGCCACCGTCCTGCTCATACCGCGTCTTGGCTGGAAGGACAATCACCGTCTCTTTCGCATCAAGCAATGTTGAAGTATTCAGGATGATGTCCTGGTGCACACGGACTTCAAGATTGGAAAGTGCTTCTGCTACAAAATCAGGATCCGGCATCGTCTCAAGGAAGTTCCCGCCTGACATATAATACAGCTTCAGCTTTCTTTCATTGTCTTCCGGCAGCATGGCATTTTCAATCGTGACTCCAACGGAATCCCCCGGCCATTTTGGCAATTCAAAGTTCCATATCTTTTCGATACGTTCCCTATTCGCATCATCATAGTCGCCTCCAGGCAGAACGAATGGGTCCGCACCCATTTCACCTGAACCCTGGACGCTGGAATGTCCACGCAGAGGCATGAGTCCACAGTTTTTTCTTCCAAGCCAGCCGCGCAGAAGTGCGAGGTTGGCGACTTGTGAGATGTTATCCGTCGCATGCTTATGCATAGTCAGTCCGAGTGCCCACACCATTACTCCACTGTTCGACTTCGCCAGCAGTTCCGCAAGTTCCGCAATGCGTTCCCGGCTGATGCCGGAAGATTCGACGATGTGTTCCCATGTTTGGTTTTCTACAGTTTTCTTCAGCTCATCGTAGTTGTTCACGTGTTCCTCTACAAACTGATGGTTGACCGCCGAGCCGGAGTTTTCTTCTTCCATTTTGAACCAGTGCTTCATGACACCATGCATCATTGCAATATCTCCACCGATGTTCACTTCGTAGAAGTCATCTGCAATCTTTGTGCCGAACAGTGCGGACTCCGTCACGGACGGCACCCAGTAGTTCTCCATTGCAGGTTCCTTATATGGGTTGATGACGATGATTTTGGTACCACGCTTCTTCGCTTCCATCATATACTTTGTGGATACCGGACTCGAGTTTGAAGCCACACTGCCCCAGAATACCAGTACATCGGTACCAAGCCAATCCTGATAGTTGCAGGTCGAAGCCCCGACACCGATGGAACGCTTCATGGCCGTCTTACTTGGTGAATGACAGATGCGGGAGGCATTATCTATATTGTTTGTACCAAGGAACCTCGATACTTTGGCTGCAGTATAATAGGATTCGTTGGTGATGCCACGGCTTGTCAGATAGAAGGCATACTGTTTTGGATCCAGGGCCTTCATCTTATCCGCCACCGTATCCATCGCCTCATCCCATGAAATGCGGATGAACTTCCGGTCTCCCTTGCGGCGCATCATCGGATACGGGATGCGCCCCAGTTCCCTGAGTTCTGCACTCGTCATCTTCCTCAGTTCATCGATATCCTGGTGCAGAATTTCAGGCTTGATCGGAGGCGCTGTATTAAGACGGAGAACGTTGAAACGGGTCGTGCACATATGTGGTCCTTTCAATGTCTGGTCCTGAAGGCCGGACACCCCGAGGGCACATCCATCGCATACTCCTTTAGTGATTATATTTTTGGCATAATTGAGGTTATCTTTATTCTTCCACGCAACTTTGGCCGTATCCCTTATATGGTGCGGTTTCAATTTGGTCAGTCCAAATGGCACCGGGCTCACCCATAGGTTCGGATCCCATTTTTTCGTCTTGCTTATCGGACCTTGATGCAAAGTTTTTCCCATTACTACACTTCCTCCAAAAAATTATCTTTTCCTATAGTTATTGTATCCCAATTTTCAGTTTAATCAATTCTCTTCTGTTGATTTATTCTCAAAGAATTCACAACTTCATGGAACTATGACAAATTGGACAAAATTCAAAGACATGCGCTTGAAGGTCAAGTCGCATGTCTTTGGAAATCGTAGGTTATTAATTTTTCGATCTGTGATTAGCTACAATGGGAAGCTTACCTTGATACTAGTTTTCCATAGCAAGTTCCGAATTCTCCCCGTTCTTCGCCTCTCTATTGATTTTCTTGATATCCACCCTGATGAGCAGGGAGATCAGCAGAGCTACTACGAACATGCCTGCAAAAATGTACAGTGTCAGCGTGTAGCTCTGTGTGGCCTCGTAGACGTTGGAGGAAATGAAGGGGCCGACCAGACCGGCGGCCGCCCAGGCAGTCAGTATATACCCGTGGATTGCGCCCAGCTGTTTTGTGCCGAAGATATCCCCTATATAGGCTGGAATCGAAGCAAAGCCTCCACCGTAGCATGAAATGATGATGAACAGCAGGGCTTGGAAGAGCAGGGCTTGTGTAACTGAAGGAAGAATCAGGAACAATGCAATTTGTATGACAAAGAACATCGTGTAGACATTGGGACGCCCCAGATAGTCGGACACCGTCGCCCACGCGAGTCTTCCTCCACCATTAAACACGCCCATAATCCCAACCATCAGTGCAGCTGCACCTGCGGAAAGACCGGCGATTTCTTGGGCCATCGGGCTCGCTACAGCAAGAATTGCGATGCCGCATGTCACATTTATGAAGAGCATGATCCATAGGAAATAGAATCTCCTTGTTTTAATGGCCTCGTTGGCCGTAAGCTGTACTGCATCCTTTTTCGCAGTCTTATCTTCTTCCAAGTCCGCGCCTTCAGGATGATAGCCTTCCGGCGGCTTCTCCAAATACAGGCTTGAGAGCAGCATGATTACAAAGTAGACCACTGCAAGAACATAGAATGTCATTGCGATGCTGAAGGTTTCAATCATGAATTCCATTGCCGGACTTGCCAGCATGGCAGCAAAGCCGAATCCCATGATGGCAAGCCCGGTCGCCATCCCCCTGCGGTCAGGGAACCATTTGACAAGCGTCGATACAGGAGTGATATATCCTATTCCGAGCCCGATCCCCCCAAAAACACCGTATCCTAGATATAATAGCCAAAGGCTCTCAATCTGCACCGCGAATCCGGCAATCGCCAGTCCCGATGCAAAGAAGCTTGTTGAAACAAGTCCCGAGATGCGCGGTCCCTTCGCTTCTACGAAATGGCCCATGAAGGCTGCGGACAGTCCGAGGAACAGAATGGCCAGGCTGAACGTAAACGAAACATTACTCAAACTCCATCCCAATTCGGCCTGGAGTGGTGAAGTGAATACGCTCCACGCATAGACCGATCCTATCGAAATATGTATTCCCACACCTGCCAATGCGATGAGCCAACGATTTTTCTTTGTTTCCAATTTGAAGCACCCCTTTATTTTCATTGTTTACAAAAAAAACTTTAAACTATAGAATATATTTGGCATCCTATAAAGTAATTTGCATTATAATATACCCATATATAACCGGAAAACGGTTTCATAAAATTGAAAGGAGGGATATTATTGAAAACCACGACCAATAAAAATATTCTACGCTACAGCGATAACGAACTAGTCGAAATTGAGGATGCTGTAGCAGAGGAATTCCCTCTTACAATCTACTTGAACGATGTAGAATTTGCAACGATGGTATGTTCTCCAGAACATCTTGAAGAGCTGGTCATCGGCTTTCTTGCCTCTGAAGGGGCGATAAAACGGTTCAGCGATATAGAATCCATGAACCTGGACGACCATGGCGGTTTCTGCCACATCCGCCTGAACAAGGAAATCCCAACCGATCATTTCATATATTCCAAGCGCATCCTCGGCTCCTGCTGTGGAAAGAGCCGGCAGTTCTATTTCCAGAATGATGTCGACACTGCGAAGGTCTCAATGTCTAAGACGACTCTGACACCTGCCCAGTGCATAGAATTGATGAAGGGTATGCAGGAGCAGAGCACCATCTTCAAGGAAACGGGCGGCATACATAACGCAAGCCTGGGTACACCCGATGATGTCATTGTCCACAGAGGAGATATCGGGAGGCATAACGCATTGGATAAACTGTATGGCCATTGTCTCCAGAACCGCATTCCCGTACGGGATAAAGTCCTCGTATTCAGCGGACGTATCTCTTCTGAAGTCTTGACGAAAGCTGCTAAAATCGGTGTTGGCATCGTACTGAGCAAATCGGCTCCGACAAACCTGGCCATCCAACTGGCTGAGGACCTGAACATCACTGCCGTGGGCTTTATCCGCGGCGATTCCTTCAACGTATACAGCCATCCGTGGCGCATTAAAGAAGATTCCGACCTTTAGAGGGCGGAATCTTTTCAGTTCATATAGTAATCCTTCTCGAAATCTTTCCCTTCAATGCCAAGGCTCCGGTAATGTGATTCGAGGATTTGACCGATTTTCAGTGCCCATTCTATATCTGTTGCATAAAGGTGGGAGCCTGGGGAAGACGGATTCCAGCGCATTGCGTACAATGTCTGCTGCCCCTGGTCGAGATAGTTTTCGCTGATGAATTCCGCTCCTCCAAGAATGGCCGTTTCCGGAGTCGACCATCCGGCACGGGCTGCGTAGGCTGAGCCTTCTTCAACCGCCTCGCGATCAAAAGCACCGATTCCGAAGAAATTATAGTATGCTGCATCTTCAAGCTGGATGCCCTGCGCAAGACGCGATTCTCCATTGCCCGTTTCAAGCTGGGCGTGGCTGATCAGATACAGCACATTGACCCCGTGCCTCTTTTGGGCTTCAAGAAAAATATCTCCGCGGCCCTCGAGGATTCCTTTGCCCTTCAACAGCCGGTTCACCTCTTCAGCTGCGACATCCACTTTTTCAGTGAGGTCCAAAAATTGGTATGGAGCGTCACTGCCTTCAATTTGCATCGCATTTCTGATTTCTTCATTTTCTGCCGGCCGTGTCCTGCCATCATTCAGCTTCATGGCCACCGTACCACTGTCAACTTGCCGCTTCACTGCTTCCTCGAAATTATGAATGTTGTCCTCCTCCTTGAACAGTGAAGTTTCAGACACCATGAATGCCATAAAGAATATGGCCATAAGACCGAGCAGCAACAGGACAGTCATATTTTCTTTTTCCTTTTTGTTCATCCGTCCACTTTTTCCCATCCATTTAAATTCGTGACGATAATAAAAATAAGCATCTGAGACCTCAGATGCTTATTGTCTCGGAATGCGACTGCCTTACCAGCCCGTCGATCATGACACTCAGGCGTTCCCTCAGCGCATCATTGACCAGCCTGTATCCGTCGCTAGTCTTTTCGAAGTCTTCATCACATGTACAGACCTGAAGCGGCAGCACCATCGCATGGACTCCCCGCATCACCATCCTCAGCTGTGTCAGAGGATCTGAATTCCTCATGCCACCGCTGTTGCAGAAGAGTCCAACTGGTTTCATTTCAAATTCATCTATCGACAGGTGGTCCAATGCATTCTTCAACAGACCGGAAAATGAAGTATGGTAATTCGGCGTACCTATGATGATGGCATCTGCATTTTCTGCATGCCGTTTCAAAGACTCGATATCCTCCGTCTTCCCCTGCCCGAATATGGGGATATCCATTTCCCTGAGATCTATATGGGTCACTTCATGTTCAGGCTGTTCCACGAGAGATTCTATCAGCCTCGCAATCGAATGTGTGTGAGAATCCGGAAAAGCACTTCCTGAAAGTATCAACAGCTTCATTGGAAAGGCTCCTTTATACATAAATTTAAGCGTGTATAATATGTTATCATCTGGATCTTTCGAATTAAACCGCCAAAAGTCGTATAAAATAAACTGAGATCGGCCTCTGCCTACCTCAGTTCATCAATTTATCATTCAAATTTCTAAGCTTGTCCACCGTCTCTTGGTCCAGGTCTTCAATATCAACCTGTCCGTCTATAATTGATTGAGCCTGATCAATGGAGATATCCACAGCTCTGCTTATCTGGTAAGCTGTCAGCTTTTCAGTCATCAATTCAAAATTCAAACCAATATCCATGCATTCACCTTCCTCAACCAATTAATCGCACTGAAGTTAATTATATCACAAGAAATCCATTAAACAATAAATGTGAATTGCATTTAAACAGTTTCTTATGAAATGAAAGGGACATGTATAGTGAAGCATTACAACTTTATTGGTTGAATAGGGCCGTTTCCAGGCCGTTGATCTTTGCTTTGACCGTTTCATCAAGCTGCTCTACTGTCATTTCTTCGTTTAGGAGATTCTGCGCCATTTCCATCGGTATGCCCAGAGCTTCACTCAATTGGTAGGCGGTCAGCCTGCCTTCCAATATTTTTAATTTCGTCTCCATATGATCACCTTTTTCATGTAGTAAATTAAGTATAGTCTCATCTGGATAAAAAGCAATCATTTTTACACAAACAATATAAATTTTATCATTTTGTAAAATAGTATTAATTAGAGGAAAAATTCAAAAATATTGGGAAGTATACAACTTTCAATACCTGGTAAAGAGAAGACATATTCTATATTTATCCGGGTAGATATATAAAATGAGGAGTGATATAAATGTATGAATCATTATTCAATAGACAGAGGCAGTTTTACCAGTCTGAAAGAACAAGAAGCCTCCCATTCAGGATCAGCGCCCTCAAACAGCTCAAAAGAAGCATTCAATACTACGAGGCGGCTCTCCTGGATGCCATGAAGGAAGACTTCAACAAAGGCGAGGCTGAAGCATATCTTACAGAAATCGGTTACGCCTATAACGATATCAACTTTACTATAAAGTACTTGAAAGAGTGGGCAGAAACAGAAAAGGTGAAGACACCGGCCACACATATCGGTTCCACATCCAGAATCTATAAGGAACCTTACGGCGTTACGCTCATCATTGCGCCTTGGAACTATCCCTTCAACCTGACGGTTGCACCTCTGATCGGAGCGATCAGTGCAGGGAACACCGCCATACTCAAGCCTTCGGAACATACGCCGGCTGTAAGCCGTGTAATCAGCGACATCATATCTTTTGCTTTTCCCGAAGAATTTGTCACTGCTGTAGAGGGAGGCATCGAGACCAACCAGAACCTCCTCAGTCTCCCCTTCAACTATATATTCTATACAGGCAGCTCCCATGTGGGAAAGATCGTCATGGAGAGTGCTGCGCAGCACCTCACTCCCGTCACCCTTGAGCTCGGAGGAAAGTCACCTGCCATAGTGACGAAAAATGCTGATGTAAAACTGGCAGCCAAACGGATTGTCTGGGGCAAGTTCATCAATGCCGGACAGACTTGTGTCGCACCCGATTTCGTCTATGCAGACGCCTCCATAAATAAGGAATTGATCCACCATATGAAGTACTATGCCCATAAATTCTATGATGAGGATTTTAGGAATGGCAGATATATGAGCATAGTCAACAAAAAGCATTTTGAACGTGTCAGAGATCTGATCCAGGGGGACGTGGTCCATGGCGGCCATACAGATCCCACCACCCTCACTATAGAGCCGACCATCATCGATAATGTGGATTTCGGCCATGACGCGATGCAGGAGGAAATATTCGGTCCTGTACTTCCCGTACTCAGCTTCACTTCCTTGGACAAGGCAGTACTGGACGTCAGAGACCTGCCTGACCCGCTGGCGCTCTATGTATTTACAGATAAAAAATCCGAAGCCGCCAGTGTCATCAAGGCAGTACCATTCGGTGGCGGGGCTGTAAATGATACCATTTTCCATCTCGCAAATCCCCACCTCCCCTTCGGTGGCCGCGGCAACAGCGGGATGGGGAAATACCACGGCAAATATTCATTCGATACCTTCACCCATGAAAAGAGTATCCTCCATCAGACCACCTGCTTCGACTTTCCCTTCAGATACCCGAATGCAAAGCTTTTCGGTAAGATGCTTAAATACCTTTGGAAGTAATCCAAAAAGCCCCCATTGGGACGTTAACGTCCCAATGGGGGCTGGTTTTTTCTTCAGTGTATTACCATCTACATATTGATCGGCATGCCACCGGTCACACCGAATACCTGTCCGGTGATATAGCTGCCACTATCTGAAGCGAGCAATACATAGGTGTCCGACAATTCAACCGGCTGACCTGCACGCTGAAGCGGCGTATTCTGACCAAATTCCGGGATGTTTTCCGGCGGCTGGCCGCCTGAAATCTGCAGGGCCGTCCATACCGGTCCCGGCGCTACACCATTTACACGGATACCCTTCTCTCCAAGCTCCTGAGCCATTGAAACGATGAATGATACCTGCGCACTCTTCGTCATTGCATAGTCGGCCAGTATCGAAGCTGGACTGAAGGCCTGTACGGAAGTAGTGATGATTACACTCCCGCCTTCAGGAAGGTGATCCAATGCTTCCTGGAGCATCCATACGTTCGAGAATACATTGATTGTGAAGGTATCCTGAAGCTGCTTTGTCTCCAAGCCGTTTATATCATTTATATATTGTTGCATACCCGCATTCATGACCAGGGTATCCAGTCCACCCAGTTGCTTTGCTGCGTCATGTACGAGCTGTCTGGCAAACGATTCATCACGCAGATCCCCAGGCAGAAGCACAGCCTTCCTTCCTGCAGCCTCAATCACCTCTTTGACTTCCTGGGCGTCGGACTCTTCATCAGGCAGATAGCTGATCGCAACATCCGAGCCTTCTTTAGCATACGCAATCGCTGCTGCCCGTCCGATCCCGGAATCCCCTCCGGTGACCAGTGCCTTTCTTCCTGTCAGCTTGCCGCTGCCTTTATAGGACTCTTCTCCACAATCCGGTACCGGCGTCATTTTATTCTGGACACCCGGGTATTCCTGTTCCTGTCTACTGAATTTATCTTCAAAGTATTTACGCTTTGGATTATTTAAATCTGCCACGGTCATATTCCCCTTCCTTGCTACTTTTGTATAACTATTGCGCACTTCGGAAGGTCTTAAACATATTTTTGCTTTCAATATGCTTCAATCGCATATGGAACCCGATGGCCGCAGACGTAAGGCCGATGGAAATGCCGATCCAGAAGCCATAAACATCGAGGTCTGTCTGGGAGGCCAGAAGATATCCTGAAACCATGCCGATGAGCCAGTAGGAAACGATGGCGATTACTGAAGGGACTACTACATCCTTGTACCCCCTCAGTATCCCTTGGAACGTAGCCTGCAGGGCATCGGAGAACTGGTAGATGATGGCGAAAAGGAATAATGGCATTGTAACGGCAACCACTTCAGGATCATCCGTATACAAATACGAAATCGGCTCCCTGAAAAAGAACAGGAAGATGGATGCGATGCCCACAAGGCCCAGACTTGAAATGGTCCCCATCATTTTATAACGCCTTGCATCTTCATGCCTGCCGCCTCCGTCACTGAAACCAATCACAATCGTCATTGCCATGGATATGCTCAATGGCAGCATGAAAAGCATGGTCGTAAAATTGAGTACCACCTGGTTGGCTGCGATGACATTTGTTGTAAACATCACTCCAACGAGGAGGGTCATCATAGAAAAGATGCTTGTTTCTACAAATATGAGTACACCGATTGGAACCCCTACAGCCAAATGATGCCGCAGGGTGCGCAACAAAGGCCGGGACCACCCTCTGAATATGTAGAACGCCTTCAATGGTGCCACCCGCAAGACCATGAGGGAGATGAGGAGGAACATGAGCCAGTAGGTGATGGCTGTCGCATAGCCTGCACCGATACCTCCAAGTTCAGGAAAGCCGAAATTCCCGAAAATCAACGTATAGTTGAAGAATATATTCAGGGGCAACGACGTTGTTATAACGTATAGCGATATCCTTGTGAACCCTTGTGCATCAATGAAGTTGCGCAATACGCTGAACATGAATAACGGCAATATACCGGTTGCTAGTCCAACAAGGTAGTGATAAGCGATATGGTGGACCGAGTTCTCCAGCCCCATGAAATTAAGCAGGTCATCCAGGAAAAACATGCCAAGCAATAGGATCAGGACAGTGAGTGCTGCTGCGATATAGATGGCCTGCTGTACATTATGGCGCACAGCGTCTTTCCGCTCTGCCCCAAGAAGCTGGGCAATGATGGCCGTGACTGCCAGAAGGACGCCGTTGATGCCTGTCGAAACCGGTGCCCAGAAACTCGATCCGATGGCCACACCAGCCAGATCCTCCACTCCCGCCCTCCCGGACATCATGGTATCGATCAGATTCATTGAGTATAGAAGTACCTGGGTGATCATGATCGGCCACAGTATTCTGATGAACTGTTTGTACATTTCACGTTTTGAATCTGTATGATACATAAACTCACCTTTTCTTGATGATATAAATCCATCCGGAGCTATGGCTCCGGATGGATTTTAAATGTTATAGGATCATCCCTGCAAAGAAACCTGCAATCAGTACGGGGATGTTCAGGAATATGAAAGTTGGAACACAAGTATCCCATATATGGTTATGCTGCCCGTCTGCGGCAAGACCGGCCGTGGGACCAAGTGTCGAGTCGGAAGCAGGTGAGCCGGCATCACCCAATGCACCTGCAGTGCCGATGATCGCAATGATGGCAGGTATCGACAGACCAAGCTCCATTCCCATTGGTATGAATATGCTCGCAATAATCGGAATGGTTGCGAAGGAGGAGCCTATCCCCATAGTCACCACCAGACCTACAAACAGCATGGAGACGACTACAAGTATCTTCTGGTCCGATAGGATGTTCGCAATGCCATCGACAAGCGGACTGACATGTCCAGTTTCTGAAATGACGGCAGCAAAACCATTTGCAGCCAGCATGACGATGCCGATATATGCCATCATCTTGATGCCGTTGACCAATTCATTATCCAGCCTGCTCCACTTGAACTGGAAGGAGAGGAAGAATACCATGATGCCCGCCAACGCACCGAAAATCATCGAATCCGTCAAGATCTGGACCCCGAATGTCGCAATGATTGCAACCACTGCAATGGAGACTGTCTTAACACTTACCTCTGCAGCACCTTCAGAGGCGATATCCCTCGTTTCATAACGGCGGTTCTTCCTATAGTAGAATAATGCCAGGAAAAGGCCGACAACAAATCCACTTGCAGGAATGATGAGTGCAGGCGCCACTTCTCCGAAAACAATCTCCATCCCTGCGGATTCGAATCCCGTCACAATCGTATTTTGGAATATCTGTCCAAAACCGATCGGAAAGAGGACGTAGGGGAAAGTCAGTCCGAAAGTCAATACCACTGCAATGAGGCGCCGGTCGAAACCAAGTTCATTCATCAGGCTGAGCAGTGGTGGAATGAGTATCGGAATGAATGCAATATGTACCGGAATGAGGTTCTGACTCATGATTGATACCGCAAGAAGAGCGATGACGATCGAGACTTTCGCAATGATTCTTGCCTTTTTGGACTGCTCCTTCTTCAGTGCCTTGATGATGAATCCCACAAGCACTTCTGTAATGCCGCTGTAGGCGATCAGTGCAGCAAATCCACCGAGCAGCGCATAACTGAGTGCAATTTCCGCTCCCCCTACGATACCTTCTGTAAATACGGTGATGACCCCACCATATCCCATACCTGCAACCAAACCACCAGCCAGGGCGCCGATGAATAGTGCCAATACTACATTCAATCTGAAGAGACTTAATAAAATCATTACAAAAACCGCTATCAGGACCGCATTCAAATAGAGTCACCTTCCGAACATTATAGTTTTACAACATCGCAATACTAAATACTTTGAGAGCATTTGTCAATACGGCTATGTTTAATTGCATCAACAAAGGGTAATGTTTTTGTGGATTGTTATTATCATTACATTCAGGAGGAATCATATATTATGAAACCATTCATTAAACCTTATACGAATGATGAAGCACTCCAAGATGATATTGCGAAACTCACTTCCAAAGATGTTAAAGCAGACGATATCTATGTCATCTCCCACGACGATGACCGTACTGAACGCATTGCAGACAACTCTGGTGCCAGCACAGTGGGGCTAAGTGAAATGGGCGTTGGGGAAGCAGTGAAATCAACCTTCGAGAAAAAAGGCGACCTGCTCCGTAAACAGCTACAGAACCTTGGCTTTTCAGAGTCCGAAGCGGAAAACTTTGAAAGCGAGATGGATGAAGGAAAAGTTTTCCTGATCGTTACAAATAATGATAGTGTTGAACAATATCTTTCCTAAAATAAAGCCGTTTCCTCGGGAAACGGCTTTATTTTATAATGTATACCATTAATGAAATCAATATGGAAACAAAGAAGATGATGGCGAAGGGGCTCAGCGTACGGCCTGCCATATCCTTCATATTGATGTTCAGCCCAAGTGCAATCATCGCCATCGTCAGGAGCAGTGTGGTCAGGTTGGAAATAAGATCCATAGTGCCTTCCGGCAGTACCACTGCATTTCCAAGTACATAGCTGTTCAGCAGACTCATCAGAATGAAGCCGATAAGAAAATATGGAAAAGCCACCTTGGCTTCTCCTGTCCTGCTCTGTTTTCTTCTCATATACCAGATGAAGATGAAGCATAGGGGTACGAGCAAAAACACCCTCGAAAGCTTTGCAAGGAGTGCAAATGCCAATGCTTCTTCACCTGCTGGCTCTGCAGCAAGCGCGACATGTGCAAGTTCGTGCAGGCTGAGCCCAGACCATACCCCATATGCAACATCACCGATGGGCAGATAAGGACGGATGATGAGATAAAATATGGAGAACACCGTACCCAGCAGGGCAATGATGCCTACACTGACCGCCGTATCCTCATCCTTCGCTTTGATTATCGGCGCAACCGCAGCAATGGCAGCAGCTCCGCAAACCCCCGTCCCCACACCAAGCAGCATGGACAGGGTCATGTCGGCTTTGAATATTTTCGCCAATGCATATGATAGAAGGATTGCCAGAGCAATGACGATTGCTGATTTCATCAAAAGCGGCAGACCTTCGGTGAACACCGTATCTATATTGAGTTTGAGCCCATATAGAATGATTGCAGCGCGCAACAGCACTTTCGCTGAAAATTGGATACCTGACCTCAGCCTATCTGGGTATCCGAAAATTTGTCTGTATATGAATGCAAGAATGATTGCCGTCGCCAGCGGACCAATGTAGGTGAACCCCGGCAACTGGGCGATTCCAAAGCTGATGACTGCTATGAATAATGTAAAAAGAATACCGTACCAGAATTGCAGCTTTTCAGCTCTCATATTATTCGCCTCCCACCTCAATGATAGAATGGTGGGAGACATAAGTGAAATAGTATATAATTATGTTAATTATAACCAATAGGTTATGGAGGATTAAATATGATCACTCAAGTAGCGAAGGTATTCGTATCAGTCGTGGAGGAAGGCAGCTTCACACGGGCAGCGCATATGCTCCATATGACACAGCCCGCAGTATCAGGATATATCAAGCAACTCGAAGAGGAGCTTGATATCACTTTAATTGAACGCTCCACCCGCGGGATACGTCTGAACCCAGCTGGAGAGATATATTATCATCATGCCAAAGAAGCTTTATCCATCGAGTCGAGGATGCACCATCTCATACATGACCTCCAGGAAGAAACGAAAGGTCCTGTGAAGATCGGTGCAAGCTACACTTATGGAGAGTACATACTCCCCGCCATACTCGCAAAGCTCGTAGAAAAATATCCGGGGGTGGTACCTGAAGTGCAGATCAGCAATTCAGCATCCATCATGGAAGGCATAAACAGTTCCAACCTTGATATAGGAATCATCGAAGATGAAATTGCCGACTCCAGGGTCAATGTCACCCATCTTCTCAAGGATTCCATGTATATTGTCGCCAACGCTGCCTTTCCCGACACCTCCCTGAAAAAACCGGATGCGGCAACCTGGCTGATCCGTGAAGAAGGCTCCGGTACCCGGCATTACCAGGAACAGGTTTTCAAACGTCTTGATATACAGCCTAAAACAATCACTTTAAGCAGTACCCAGGCAATAAAGAACGCCGTAGGAAGCGGCATCGGCCTTTCAGTGCTGTCAAGACACACCGTCCAGCATGAACTTGAAACAGGACGTTTACAGCGCATCGATTACAATGACATGAACCTCGACAGATACTTCTATCTGCTCACACCGGAAGTGCGCTTCCATTCAGCCAGCACACTTGCCCTTCTCAGCCTGCTCAATGAAACGGCCATTGAGCCACACGAAGTTTCATGATGAGTATCAGGAAACCAACTTCAGACCGACTACGGCAAAAATGATGAGCATGATGAAGAAGATCCGCTTCCAGTCTTTCGATTCCCCGAAGAAAACCATTCCGAGCAACGCTCCTCCAGAAGCTCCGATGCCTGTCCATACTGCATAGGTCGTACCCATCGGCAGCACTTCAAGCGCAAGCGACAGAAAAAAGAAGGATAGGCCGAAAAATATCAGCAGCTGTACGAGGGAGAATAGAGATTTGTCCCGATGCAGCCTATTTATCGAAAGCACGCCGCACACTTCGAACAGCCCTGCTACAATAAGCGAAATCCATGCCATAGTCATCGTGCCTCCCCATCAGTATTTTCATCGGTAACCACTTTCAATCCGATCACTCCAAAAAGTATAAGCGAAATCAGAACGATCTTTATAGGTACAAATGGTTCACCAAAAAGAATGATCTCAGAAAAAACGGTACCGAATGCCCCCAGACCGACAAAGACCGCATAAACGGTGCCTACCGGCAGATATTTACCTGCATCAATCATCAGATAGAAACTTAAAAATATGGCGATCAGGGTGGCTCCCCATTCATACCACGTCGTCGAATGGGTGAGACCGACAACCCAGCCCACTTCAAAAACACTGGCGATTACAACTTTAATCCATTGCCTAGTCATTTCCTACCTCCTGTAATATAAAAAAGCCTGAAAGAGAATGGTATCTTCTCCCAGGCTTTTATCCTTCCGTGTCATGAATAAACTTCATGCGCCGCCTCTCGGACCAGGCCCATCGTCAGATGGCGGAACCCTAGGCGACTTTTATATGATTACCTGCATGGTAACTAAAATGAGGGGGATTTTCAAGGGAGAGGGTATGAAGCAGTGGTAAATGGGTAAATGAATATCATGAACCTTCATTATAAAGGAGTAGATTGAATGCTCATTGCAATAGATCTTCAAAATGATATATTTGATGAAAATGGCACAGGGTACGCAGAATCCACTAAAGAAGTGCGGGATGGCATCGAAGCGCGTATACGACAGGCTATAGATGAGGGCGAGTCCGTCCTCTATACCCGCAATCTCTATCCGGAATTTGAACAGGAGAAGCGGAGCCTGGAAAGCATCCGCTTCGATGAGGAAATCTTTCCGCAGTTCCGCCAGCCGCTCGAAGACCACGGAGATGAATATGTAAAGACATTCTACGGCATCCCTCCTGAAGAAGCGCGGAAAATCCAGAAGAAGTATGGCGATGAAGTAGAGACCAACCGCACCGTGGAATTTGTCGGTGCAGAGACGAATGTCTGCGTACTTGCAAACATCATGGTCATCCAGAATATTTTTCCCCAGGCAGACATCACACTCAACAAAGATCTATCAGCCAGTACTGATAGGACACTTCATGATAAGACAATTGATGTCCTCTCCAATATGAATGTCTTCATCATAGGAAAGGATGGAAAATGAAGAAAGCTCCTCATCATTGAGGAGCTTTCTTTGCCATCATAAGTTTGATCCATTTGAAGAACATCGCCAAACCGAGCAGTAATCCCACATAGCCCATCACCGGATAGACAGTCCCCACAAGGTCGGCAAAACCTACGAAGCTGAGGAAGTAGCCGAGAACCAGCGCACTCGGCAGCAGGATATTGTAGCGACGGCTCTTCGGCTGGCTGAACCTGACAAGAAACGGGTACAGCATGCCGACAGCTGTATTGTAGATGACAAGCAGCATCGCTATCGAGAGCAGGAAGCCGAGTATCGGATGGATTTCGTTGGCCAGAAGCAGCATCGGCAGTTCAAATTCATTCACCTGGTCCATACGGGCCAACAGGCCATTATTAATGAGGAACATGAGCAGAATGATGATGATGCTCCCTATCATGCCGCCCCAGCCAGCTACTTTCCTTGAACTTGAATCAGAACCCATCATCGTAAGGAAGCTGAAGGCTACCGCAATCGTAAAGCCGCTATATGTAATGGCATCCCACCACCACGGCCCGAACGTCGTTTCAGAAGGTTGGGCATGTTGATCCACTTCACCAAGTGATACAGCTGGACTCAGGAAATTGACGACAGCAATGATCACCACAAGTGCAAGCAAGTACGGCGTGATGGCTCCGAGAGCCAGGACAATCCGGTTGAAGCCCATATTCAATGTGATATAGACGCCGATAATCAGTATGAGCGACCCGATCCATGGTGCTACACCAAAACTTTCATAGAAGGTCGAGCCTGCGCCGGCAAACATGATGACGGCTACTCCATACAGGAAGAACGCAAGCACAATGTCGATGATCCGTCCGAATATATTCCCGAACATGTTCAGGAGGGAATCCACATGGGACTCCGCCTTGATGTCGAAACCGACATCCGCTGTCCATTTACCAGTAAAAAGTATCAAAAGACCTGACAATAATATCGCAAAGATGCTCACTGCACCATTATTTGTGAAAAACTGGAGTATCTCCTGTCCGGTGGAGAACCCCGCTCCAACTACTACACCTGTATAGGCAAAGCCTATCTTCAAGGCTTGTCTGAAATTCTGCAATTTGACCACTCCGAATTATCTTAATATTTTAAAAACAATAACTTCATATTAAACTTATTGAAGAAGGTTGGCAAATGAAGAAAGACCTTCTCCCATCATTTTATCTTCGTCACTGCCAGTCGAGCGAATCGAAGAACTTCCGGGTATCCTCAAAAAGCGCTTGCTGATCTCCGCCCCTCGTCATCAGGTGGCCGGTGTCCGCATAGGACTGCAATGTCTTTTCATTATGGCTAATGCCATCATATATATGTTTCGCACTGTCCATGTATGCTTCCGCATCCTTCCCTCCATACTTGACTGCTGCCGGAACACCAATATCTCCAAGATTCCCATGTACTTCGTCGATCAGCTTCCGGAAGTCATCCAGACTTTCCATCGGATTGTCCTTGTAGTACTGGACCCTCTCCATGATCTTTTCATCATCTTCTCCAGTAAACTTCAGGAAGTTCTTCGTATAGTTCAGGACTCTTCTGTTTATATCCCCAACATCTCTGCCCTGGGGCACAGACATGGCCACAATGCCATTGATGCTGTCGAGTTCCTCGGCTGCCCTGAGGGCGAGCACACCGCCCAGGGAAACACCGCCGACTGCTATGCTTTCATGCCCTTGATCCTTGAGCTGATCATATCCATCCAATACATTTTTCCACCAATCTTCAGGGCTGCTCTGTACAAGTGCCTCCGGTCCCATGCCATGTCCCTCGAAGCTTGGTACATGGACGGTATATTCGTGCTGCTCAAGGTGCTGGGCCAACGGCTTCATGTCCCTGACCGTTCCGGTGAAGGAATGGAGCAGCATGACTGCCCTGGGGCCACTTCCATAGTTCAACGCTTCAGGCTTTACGATTTTCATGATTTATCCTCCTTCTGGATATCTGGTGTCCGATGATATATGTATTCCGCTTCATCCTCATCGAGCCTATAGTCCTTCTTCATCATTGTAATTATCTCCTCTTTCGTCTTCCCCGCCCCATGCGCTTTTGAAACCCGGCTATACAATTCTTCAATGTAATTATGTTCAGACATGCTTTTTTTGGTCCTGTCCAATTGATGACGGCTCAAAACGAAAAGCACAAGAGCTATGACCATCAGAATGATGACCAGGAAATCGATCATATCCTCTCCTCCTCTCCATTATTTAAATTTTTAAAAGTGTTTGACAAATTGTCCTCCATTATAGTAACATAGTCTCTAATCAAATATTTGCTTATCCAGAGTGGTGGAGGGATTGGCCCTGCGAAGCCCGGCAACCTTTTAAGTAAGGTGCTAAATCCAACAGGTACGTTCCTGAAAGATGAGTGACTCGAGAGTCTCCCTTAATCTTTGGGCAGGCTCTTTTTTATAATATATTACTGGAGGAATGAAACAATGACAGAGAATCATCGCTTCGAAACTAAACAGCTTCATGCCGGACAAGAAGTGGACCCTACCACAAATTCACGCGCGCTTCCCATCTATCAGACGACTTCCTATGTATTCGACGATACTAAGCATGCTGCAGAACTATTCGGCCTGCAAGATGTAGGCAACATCTATACCCGTATCATGAATCCAACGACTGCCGCTTTGGAGACGCGTGTTGCAGAACTCGAAGGTGGAGTTGCCGGCCTTGGCGTTGCATCCGGCATGGCTGCCATTACATACGCCATACAGGTTATAGCAAACGCCGGAGATCACATCGTCTCCTCCGCCAGCCTGTATGGGGGAACTCACACACTGTTCACCCATACATTCAAAAAGTTCGGTATCGAGACCAGTCTTGTCGATGCGAAAGATCCTGAGAACGTTTCACGTGAAATCAAGGAAAACACTAAAGCGATCTTTGTAGAGACCATCGGCAATCCGGAAGGCAACGTGGAAGATTTGGAGGCATTAGCGAAAATCGCAGAGGATAATGGTATACCACTTATCGTGGATAACACATTCGCCACTCCGTACCTCTGCCGTCCAATCGAGCACGGCGCACACGTAGTCGTCCATTCGGCCACAAAATTCCTTGGCGGCCATGGCACTTCCATCGGGGGCGTAATCGTTGATGGCGGAAACTTCAACTGGGATAACGGAAAATTCCCTGGACTGACGGAGCCGGATGCGTCCTATCATGACCTTGTCTTCACTGATGCGTTCGGACCTGCTGCCTATGCATTCAAGATCCGTACTACCCTGCTCAGGGATACCGGAGCTGCACTTTCTCCATTCAATGCATTCCTGCTCACACAAGGAATCGAAACATTGTCACTCCGGATGGAAAGGCACGTGGAGAATGCAAAGGCCGTTGCAGAATTCCTGGAAAACCACGATAAAGTGGAATGGGTCGACTATGCTGGCCTCGAATCCAGCGAGTATCATGAGCTCCAGAAGAAATACCTGCCGAAAGGTGCTTCTTCCATATTTACATTCGGTGTCAAAGGCGGATATGAAGCCGGAAAGACGTTCATAGAATCCCTCGAACTCTTCTCACTGCTTGCGAATGTCGGGGATGCCAAGTCACTCGTCATCCATCCCGCTTCCACCACCCATTCCCAGCTTAAGGAAGATGAGCAGTTGGCAGGGGGGGTAAGACCGGAAATGATCCGTCTGTCTGTCGGATTGGAGCATGTGGATGACATCATAGACGATCTAAAAAAAGGTCTGGATGCGATTTAGATGCCTATAAAAATCATTGAAGGCCTCCCGGTACGGGAGCGCCTCCATAAAGAAAATGTATATACAATAGAAGCGACCCGTGCGCATACACAGGATATACGTCCGCTGCGTATGTTGATTTTGAACCTGATGCCTAAAAAAGAGGAAACGGAACTTCATCTTTTGCGCCTTCTGGGCAATACACCGTTGCAGATAGATATCGATTTTATGTATATGACCACACACCACAGCAAAAATACGCCGACCAGCCACCTTCAGAAGTACTACCACAACTTGGACGAAGTGCGCAATCGGCGTTATGATGGCATGATCGTCACAGGTGCACCAGTGGAGAAGCTCGATTTTGATCAAGTCGATTACATCGAAGAACTGCGTGACATCATCGAGTGGTCAAGAACCCACGTCTTCTCCAGGTTCTTCATCTGTTGGGGCGCCCAATTCGCCTTGAACCACTACTTTGGCATACAGAAATCAATTTTGCCCACCAAGTTGTTCGGCGTCTTCGACTATAATAACCTGATGCCGACCCATCCCCTTCTCAGAGGGTTTGATGATGTGTATCAGGTGCCCCAGTCACGTCACACCCAGGTAGATATGGATGCGATAGATGGCACTGAGGAATTGAAAGTCCTCACCTCACATCCGCAATTCGGCCCGGACATCCTGAGTACAGAGGATCAGCGGGATCTGTTCATATTTGGCCATCTGGAATATGAAAGGGATACACTAAAGAATGAATATGACCGCGATCTGGCCAGCGGCCGTGAGATTGCCATCCCACACAACTACTTCCCTGAAGACAATCCGACGGCGGCTCCAATATTCAGCTGGAAAAGCCATGGCCATCTCCTTTTCAGCAACTGGATCAACGAAACTTATCAGAATACCTACTATGACCTGACAGAATTAAAATAGCCTGCGATAGGATCGCAGGCTATTTTTTATAGTTTATGGGAGAGTGGGTAATTCTTCAGGTTTTCATGTTGCCGCTTTCTGGAGAGTGCCATGAGGTGGCTGAAAAATGAAGCGGCATAAACCTCCAAGCTCTGATCCTGTAATCTTCCTACATTTTTACAAATGACCTGCTCTTCCCGCGCTTCATCAAATACGGGAATGTCATTTTCCATCTTGTATTCTGCAATACGGCCTGCAACTTCCATTCTTGCTTCAAATATCGCAATCAGTTCTGCATCCAGCTCGTCGATTCTACGCCTCAATTTTTCATGTTCATTCATGGTCATCCCTCCTTAACCTGGATTTATTGCTGGACGATCTGCTTTCCTGTCGCTGTCTTCTTTTCTATCTCAAGCAGCATATCGATCGTCTGCATCAGTTCTGCAAACTCATCAGGAGTCAGGCACTGCTGTCCATCACTCCATGCATTTTCAGGGTCTTCGTGTACTTCTATCTGGAGGCCGTTCGCTCCAGACATTACTGCCGCTTTGGCCATGGACGGGATGATGTGCCTAACACCTGCTGCGTGACTTGGATCGATGACTATAGGCAGGTGGGACTCCTTCTGGATGACCGGTACAGCTTGAAGATCGAGTGTATTGCGGGTGGCAGTCTCGAAAGTGCGGACGCCCCTTTCACAGAAGATGACGTTGTCATTGCCCCCGGCCATGACGTATTCTGCAGACATCAACCATTCTTTCATCGTTGCAGACATGCCACGCTTGAGAAGTACCGGTTTATCCGTTTCACCGATTGCTTTGAGCAGATCGAAGTTCTGCATGTTACGGGCGCCCACCTGGATGACATCGACAGATTCGACGAATTCATCGAGGTAGTCTGTAGACATCAGCTCGGATACGATTGGAAGACCTGTTTCTTCCTTTACTACATTAAGGATGCGCAGCCCCTCGAGACCGAGCCCCTGGAAAGCGTATGGAGATGTTCTTGGCTTGAAAGCACCGCCGCGGAAAGTGTTTGCACCTGCGGCTTTAAGCTTCTTGCCGAGCGCCACCATATCGTCCTCGTTTTCAACAGAACATGGCCCTGCACATACCAGGAAGTTTTCTGCGCCTACTTTGACACCATCGATGTCAATCACACTATCGTCCTCGTGGAACTGCCTGTTCGCCTTTTTGTAGGGTGCCTGGATGCGGTGTACGCCATCCACTATCTTGTATTTCGCGAAATCGTTCTCAGTCACTCTTGAAGTATCACCGATCAACCCGATCACAGTCCGGTTCTTGCCATCCGAACGGTTCACCCCGAAACCAGCTGCTTCTATATTATTGACCAGCTCCTGAATCTCCTTCTCTTTTGAACCATGCGCAACATGAATTATCATAATAAAGACCTCCCAATAGAATTTGTATAAATAAAACCGCCACTCATTGTATAAATAAGTGACGGTGGAATTTGATAAAATGATATACCTGAACCCTAGCCACTTATTTATATAAATGGCTAGACATCACAAAATGCTTTAGCCATCACTGATACAAACAAATTTGTTTTACGTTTGTACGCAATGATGGGTACAAACGGTATCAAAAATAGCTAAAGTAAAATCGATTATGCTGTTGTTGTTTAATGTGTAACATATAATCGCCTCTTTTGAGATGTGTTGAGAGTCATTATATCCCCCTAATATTATTTTGTCAATACAGAATTATCAGAAATGTCTATATTGCTTAAACATTTATTTCCGTTTATACTACTCTAATATGAATGAAAGTGGAGGTATAGGAATGAACATTGTCATAGTAGGCCTCGGAAACATTGGCGGCTCGTTCGCATTATCCTTGAGGGAAAACGCCCGCGAACACACTGTATACGCAATTGACGTAGACGAAGATACACTGGAGCATGCCGAACATGAAGGCATCATCCGGCAGGGGTTCACCGATCCGGAGAAAATAATTCCCCGCGCAGACCTGATTATTTTTTCAGTATATCCACTCATACTGAAATCATTAGTGGAAAAATACATACCTCTTCTGAAGGAGAACGTCATCCTGACGGATGTCACCGGAGTAAAACGTTCGATAATAGGACAGATCGAACCGCTTCTGCCTGAATCTGCAGACTTCGTCTTCGGTCATCCGATGGCCGGCAGAGAAAACAGGGGACTGAAATATTCCAGCGCTGAAGTGTTCAAGGGCGCAAATTATCTATTTACATTGACAGACAGGAACAGGGACGACAATGTCGAACTTATGACTTCCCTCATCAAAAGGATGGGTTTCAAAAATGTCTCCTCTGTAACTCCCGAATTCCACGATGACGTCATCGGGTTTACAAGCCAGTTGACACACGTCATCGCCCTCTCCCTCATCAACAGCGATGATGTAGAGAGGAATACAAAACAGTATACAGGCGACAGTTACAGGGATTTGACGCGCATCACCAACATCAATGAAAATTTGTGGCCGGAACTATTTGTAATGAATAAGGACTATCTGATTGACCACATCGACCGCTTCAAGTCACAGATGGATCTTTTGAAAGATGCAATAGAAACGGAGGATGTGGAAACAATGCAGGAAATGATGGTGGAAGCCAGGCGCAGATATCATGATCTCCACAACCTCGAAATGCCGGAATCAGAATAACCTTCATACTAAAAATCACCCCCAATCGTTGAGTACTGACCAACGATCGGGGGTGATTCAAATAGTTGTGAGATTTTAAAAATCAGTAAACATTATCACCATTGAAGATTGAATTTTTGACCATTACATAATCGACGGTACGGATTGCATCCAACCGATCACCTCCAGCATAGGAGATGGAGGATTGCAGATCCTGCTCCATTTCCTTCAATGTATGGTGCAGCGGTCCTTTGTACTCGACATACATCTTCTTGCCTTCCACATTCTTCTTCTCGCCCTTCTGGAACTCTGAAGCGGAACCGAAATATTCCTTATATTTCTTGCCGTCCTTCTCCACAGTTTCCCCCGGTGACTCCTCATGTCCCGCAAACAGCGAACCGATCATCACCATGGAGGCGCCAAAGCGCACGGATTTTGCAATGTCACCATGCGTCCTTATGCCGCCGTCGGCAATGATGGGTTTTGAAGCTGCTTTTGCACACCATCTCAAAGCCGCCAGCTGCCAGCCTCCTGTGCCAAATCCTGTTTTTATCTTCGTAATGCATACCTTCCCGGGTCCGATGCCTACTTTTGTAGCATCTGCCCCTGCGTGCTCAAGTTCTCGAACTGCTTCAGGTGTACCTACATTACCAGCAATCAGGAAGGTTCCAGGCAGGTGCTCCTTGATATACTGGATCATCCTGATGACGCTGTTGGAATGCCCATGGGCGATGTCGATTGTAATGTAGTCAGGAACAAGCGCTTCATTTTTCAACTGATCGACAAAATCAAACTCTTCTTCCTTGACGCCGACACTGATGGAAGTGATCAATCCTTGCTCTTTCATCATTCTGACGAAGTCCATGCGTTTCTCTGGATTGAACCGGTGCATAATATAGAAATAACCTTCCTGCGCCAATTTGAGTGCAATTTTCTCATCAATAATTGTCTGCATGTTGGCAGGAACGACAGGCAGTTTAAATGAATGCCTTCCGAGCGTTACGGATGTATCACATTCTGATCGGCTATCTACTATGCATTTATTCGGAATCAACTGGATATCTTCATAATCAAATACATTTTCCATTGGAATTCTCCTCATAATACGAATATTTTCTCAAAATAACTTTATTAAGTTCGCCATTCGGTAGTTTATGATATTTGCAGCCTAAAGTCAAGGTACATATCATATATAACATACAATGAATATTTGTATGTATTTATGCATTATTTTAAATAATTATTTGATTTTTGCTTATATTCATGTATAATTGTCGTTAAATACTTTTCAGGGAGATGATTACTTGGGGCGGCGAAGCAATTAAAACTCATCAATTTTTATGGTAAGAATTTTTTGAAGGAATATGACTTCGATAAAGACCAGCTGGAGACATTGATCGACTTTGCGGAACACTTGAAGACAAAGGAAAAGCATGGCATTCCTCAGCGTTTCATGAGCGGCAAGCACATCGCACTCATCTTCGAGAAGCAGTCGACGCGTACGCGCTCCGCATTTACGGTGGCAGCGAGCAAACTTGGTGCCAACGTGGAATACTTAAGCAAGAACGACATGCAGCTCGGGGCCAAGGAATCCGTGGAGGATACGGCAAAAGTACTGGGATCGATGTTTGACGGCATCGCCTTCAGGGGGTTTGAACAGTCAACCGTCGAGGAGCTCGGTGAGCATGCCGGCGTCCCCGTATGGAACGCCCTCACAAACGAGTGGCACCCCACCCAGATGCTGGCTGACTTTCTGACGATAAAGGAACACCTCGGCACATACCATGGAAAAACAGTCACTTTTGTAGGGGATGGCAGAAACAACATGTCCCATTCTCTTCTCGTGACGGGTGCCATCCTTGGAGTGAACATCAATATCGTGGCGCCCGAGTCCCTGCAGCCTGCACTTTCAGTGCAGAAGTTGGCTAAAGAGCTTCAGCAGCAGTCGGGAAGCCGGTCTCTGATCACTTCAGACGTTGAAAAGGGCGTCTATGGAAGTGACGTCATATACACCGATGTCTGGTGTTCCATGGGAGAAGAAGATGCACTGGAGGAACGCTATGAACTTCTCCATCCATACCAGGTCAACCAGCAGATGATGGATATGACTGGAAAGGAAAATACCATTTTCCTCCATTGTCTGCCTGCAATTCATGATACAACCACCGATGTGGGCAAACTTGCCTATGAAAAATTCGGGGTGGATGGACTAGAGGTGACCGACGAAGTATTCAGGAGCAGCTATTCGAAGGTCTTCGATCAGGCTGAGAACAGAATGCATACAATTAAAGCACTGCTCGCTGTAACCTGCGGCGACGTCTATTAGGAGAGCAACTTCACAGTTGCTCTTTTTTGATGTGTAATCTATACGTGCCCGGGTATATAAGGAAGAGATAAAACTTAAGCTCATATACCTATAGGGGTATTTGACAAATGCAATTTCACCCTTTATAATGTTCATATATCAAATAAAGAAGGTGATGTTGTTGGCTACATTAGAAGAACAGACGGTCTACGATAAAGCTGTAATCAATCGCATTAATCGTCTTCAGGGCCAAATCAACGGTGCACTGAAAATGATTGAGGAAGGCAAGGACTGCAAAGATGTCGTCACCCAATTGAGCGCAGCGAAAAGTGCACTCAATCGTACAATGAACGTCATCGTCAGTGAAAATCTTGTCCAGTGCGTGAGGGAAACCATGAACAATCCGGATGAAGATACAGACGAACTTGTCAAAGAAGCAGTTGAATTACTTAATAAGAGCAGATGATTCCATCTGTTTTTATTTATTTAAAAAAATACCCCTATAGGTATTTGACAAATTGAAAAAGCATTGTTATTATACCCCTATAGGTATTAAAAACAGGAGGATGATTTAGCAATATGAGTAACACGCAAACAAAGTACCACATCAATGACGCCGACCAGGTGGTCGAAGCAAATGAATATCTATTGGATGTAAGGGAACCTTTCGAATATGAAATGGGACACATTGCTGAGGCAGACAATGTATCCGTAAATGAAATTGAAGAACGCCTCGAAGAACTTCCAAAGGACAGAAAGATCCATGTATACTGCCAGCGCGGAAAACGCGGTGCAAATGCAGTTGAAATACTGAAACGCAATGGTTTCGACGCAGTGAACCTTGAAGAGGGCTATTCAGCATATACAGGGAAATACGACAGTGCAGACAAAGCAGGCGAAACTTCAGAGGCATCAACTGCAAATGTTGAAATTGATCCAAACCGGGTAAAGGTCGAAGCAAGTGGGCTCCAATGTCCAGGCCCTCTCCTTAAGGTTAATGAAGTGATGGGAGAGCTGGAGCCGGGACAGCAGATGGAAATCACGGTTACAGACTTCGGATTCTGCACAGATGTCGAAGCATGGGCACGCAAGACTGGAAATTCCATTCTTAAAAATGAAAAATCAGAAGATAAGGTTGTAGTAGTGATGCAGAAGAATGCACCACAGGCCAAGGCTGCCGGAGAAGGTCATCAGATGGTCGAAACGAAAGATGGCGCAACGATGGTCGTATTCAGCGGGGATATGGATAAGGCACTAGCTTCATTCATCATCGCCACCGGTGCAAAAAGCATGGGCAAAGATGTCACTATGTTCTTCACTTTCTGGGGCCTCAATGTCATCAAGGACCCGAATGCACCGAAAAAGAATAAATCCGGTCTGGATAAGGCGTTCAGCATGATGATGCCAAAATCCGCCTCTAAACTTCCGATTTCCAACATGAACATGTTCGGTCTCGGATCCAAAATGATCCAATATGTAATGAAGAAGAAAAAGGTAGACGCGCTTACTGAAATGATTGAAAAGGCAGATAAACTCGGCGTCAAAATGGTAGCCTGCACAATGAGCATGGATATCATGGCCATTGACGAAGATGAGCTTCTTCCTAACGTCAATTTCGGCGGCGTAGGCACCTACCTCGGCGATGCAGAAAACGGCAACTTGAACCTGTTCATATAATTGGACAGGTTGCCCTAAGCATCCACACTAACCAATCAAAATTTCAAGGAGTGTATTCAAATGTTCTTTAAACAATTCTTCGATAAAAAACTTGCACAGACTTCTTATATGGTAGCTTGTCAAAAGACACAGGAAGCAATCATCATCGATCCAAAAAGAGTGATTGATGAGTATGAAGAAGTGGCTGAAGCAGAAGGTTTCAATATTACTCAAGTGACGGAAACGCATATCCACGCGGACTTCGCTTCCGGTCTTCGCGATGCTGCAAAACACTTCAATGCGACAGCATACGTATCTGATGAAGGTGACGAAAACTGGAAATACGAAAATATGCCAGGAGATACCGTCTACCTCAAAGACGGCGACATCATCAATGTCGGCAATGTCGAGCTGAAAGTCATCCACACACCAGGTCATACTCCAGAAAGCATTTCATTTGTCCTGACCGATCGTGGAGGCGGCAGTGATGAGCCTATGGGCATCTTCACTGGTGACTTCATCTTCGTTGGTGACATCGGCCGGCCAGACCTGCTCGAAGAAGCTGCAAAAATGGAAGGTACAACCGAAGAAGGCGCGAATGCGATGTTCGATTCCCTCAAGAAGATGAATGACTATCCTGACTATATGCAAGTGTGGCCTGGCCACGGTGCAGGCAGTGCTTGCGGTAAATCCCTTGGCGCAGTACCATTGTCCACTCTTGGATATGAGCGCAAAAACAACTGGGTGTTCGAATACGAAGACAAAGATGCCTTCATCAAGGAACTGACAAGTGACCAGCCAGTGCCGCCAAGCTACTTTGCACAGATGAAGAAGGTCAATAAGGAAGGCTTGCCTGAATTCAAGGTGAAGGAAGTCGAAGTCGGTACACCTGATACGCTTCCAGGCCAACTGTTCGACCTCAGAAGCAAGGAAGAATTCAAAAAAGGATTCAAAAAAGGCGCAATCAACATCCCATACAATGACAAATTCCTTCAATTTGCCGGATGGTATGTAGATTATGATCAGCCGATGACAGTAATCGCCAATCCTGAACACAGCAAGACCCTCCAGGAAGATCTTGCATCCATCGGTTTCGACAACCTTAAGCTGATCGTCCCTGAGGATAAAGCAGACAAGTACTTCGATGATTCCTACGAAAATGTAACACCTGAAGAACTGGTCGAGAACCATGAAGATAAGCATATCCTGGACGTCCGTTCCACTTCCGAGTATAAGGAAGGCAACCTTGATAATGCTCATCATGTCCACTTTGGTCATCTCGATGAGAAAGAAGTGCCATTCAACACAGACGACACGATCTATGTCCACTGTCAATCCGGTGTACGTTCAGCCATCGCGATGAGTGCACTTAAAGCACGCGGCTTCGATAATGTCGTCAATATAGAAAAAGGTTATGCCGGCATTAAAGAAGCGATGAACTAATGGACATTACTTTTATAATCATTATATTTCTGATCGGATTCATCGGTTCCTTCATCTCCGGGATGGTAGGAATCGGTGGCTCCATCATAAAGTATCCAATGCTGCTTTATATTCCATCCATGCTTGGAATCGCTGCATTCACTTCCCATGAGGTGGCAGGCATCAGTGCCGTACAGGTTTTCTTTGCAACGATTGCCGGTGTATGGGCATACAAAGGCAGTGGTTATTTGAACATGAGATTGATTGCCTATATGGGTGGAGCCATCCTGATCGGCAGTCTTCTTGGTGGATACGGATCAGAATTTCTCACCGAGACCCAGATAGACATCGTATATGCAGTACTTGCAACAATTGCTGTAGTCATGATGTTCCTTCCAAAAAAGGAAGTGCCATTCAATCCAGGTGATAACCTCGATTTCAATGGTCCTCTGGCAGCTGCACTTGCATTCATCACTGGGGCTGCAGCAGGTATCGTTGGTGCTGCGGGTGCGTTCATACTCGTACCGATTATGCTTGTAGTGCTTAAGATACCCACCAGGGTAACCATTGCCACAAGCCTTGCCGTCACATTCATTTCTTCCATTGGTACCACAATCGGTAAAGTTGTGACGGATCAGGTACTCTATGGACCCGCAGTCATCATGATCATAGCCAGTCTCATTGCTGCACCTCTGGGTGCCAAGGCAGGCCAGAACATGAATACGAAGATTCTTCAATGGATACTTGCACTACTCATTTTGGGTACAGCAATAAAGATATGGACCGAAATCTTCATGTAGATATACCATTACAGACTAAAAGGCACAGTGCATTTTCTGCACTGTGCCTTTTAGTTTATCTTATCGAAAGCTGAGTTGATTGACCGTTCTGTCATCGGGCCGATGTATTTGGACTCGATGTATCCCTCTGCATTGACGAAGTACGAGGTTGGTATGCTCTTCACCTGGTACATGCCTGTCACAGTTCCGTCCTCATCAAGTGGTACAGGGAAATTCAATTGATAGTCATCATGGAATGCTTTCATGTCTTCCACGCTGCTTTCCTGATGCATCATATTTACTGCAATGATTTCCACATCATCACTGCGGGACTCATAAAAATTGACCATATGAGGCATTTCAGCTTTGCATGGTGGACACCAGGAAGCCCAAAAATTCAACATGACAGGCTTTCCCACCTCACTCAGCGTAATCTCTTCCCCCTCAAGTGTTTCGAGGGTGAAATCAGGTGCCTTCGCCCCGATTTCAAGACCAGTTTCCGGGTCTGACTCAAGATTCCCGCTCACCTCTATACTGTCCGATAGAGCTTCATAGAGTGTAAACCCAATCACTCCAAGTAGTATGGTGATGAGGATGACATGGCGCATCCTACTCATCATCATTCCCCTTATTAACGGATAGCAATACATAAATCAGGCTTATTATGATCCACCATTGGATAATGCTTATACCCAAAACTTCAGGACCACTGTAGATGAAGAACCTTCCCAATAACTGCATTATAAATACCGTTGCAGTAATGGCCAATATCGCCCTGAAACGCCTCCACATGAAGTAGATCAGAACCAATGCGGCAAGCGTTATTATTGCCATGGCGATATAAGGCCATTGGGGGAGCGTCCTCAATTCCAGAACACCATAGAATGCAAGCAGCGCCACGGAGAAGATGCAATAGGCTTCTACATAGAATAAACCTCGGGAACGGTAGAAGAGGTAGAAGAAAGTCACTGTCAGAGCCAGCAGAAGGCCTTCAGCCCCGCCATCGAAGTAGAGCACACCCATTGGATTATTTATAAACTCAGACCAGTTGAATGGTATGTATGTCAGTTTATAGACCAAAAACAGGAGGATGATAGCATTCGTCCATTCATTGAACAGTCTTTTCTTATCCTCAGACTCCCACAGCATCAGGTAGGTAACTATAAAGGATAATATGATGGCCATATAGACCGAAGGTATGGAGATGCTACCGATATCAAACGTTTCAAACATGCTATCAATCCAATTCCAATAGATTTAAAGACGCTTATAATGATGCCATGAATTTCGATACATTAAAAGCTAATTGCACTTCCCACCTTCAGAAATTTCATCGATCATCTAATGCAGCCTGTCGATTGCCTGCTTCACGATGGCATCATACATCCTTGCAGGAATCAACCTGCTCATGAAACCTAAAGCAAGCGATCCCCGAGTAGTCCGATAGACTGGCTTTACACGCTCTTCAATCAGAGCTTTTATCATAATATCCCGGGTATGGTCGACTTCCGGTGCCCGTTCGAAGGCTTTCAGCATAAAAGTCTTCAGATCATCCATCTGGTTCTGATAGTCAGGAACTTTCGGTGCCATATAGTTTTCTTCAAGCGCCACTTGCCCAAAAGCGGTTTTCACAACCCCAGGCTCGACCATGACTACATCAATCCCCAATTCCCCGACTTCCTGTCTCAATGCCGTCCCTATAGCTTTGATACTGTGCTTTGTAGCAGCGTAATAGCCCATTCCTGCACTTGAAACATGCGCAGCTGAGGAACTGGTCAGCACGATGCGTCCTCTCTTCTCCCGACGCATTGATGGCAGGACTGAACGGACCGTTTCCACAGCTCCAAATACATTGACTTCAAACTGGCGCCTGACTGCTTCTTCAGGCACTTCTTCAATAGGTCCATACTCTCCGAAGCCGGCATTCACCAGTACTGCATCAATTGGGCCATGATCCGCTTCGATAGCCTCCTGTACCTTTCCTATGTCAGCTGTCTCAGTGATGTCAAGCGGGTAGGCGTGTGCACCCTTTCTGACAAGCACCTCCAAGAGGTGAGCACGCCTGGCACTTACGCAAACGACGTGTTTTCTTTGCTTCAACAGTTGTAAAGCTACTGCCATGCCAAAACCGCTTGAAGCTCCTGTAATCCAAATCACTTTAGCCATGGTCCAACCCCAATCGCATCCTGTCGGATTCTATTTTTTAAACATGCTGAACAACTTGCTGAAGTAACCACCTTTTTCTTCTTCGTCCTGTCTATTCGACTGGGCGGCACTACCAGTTTCTTCTCTTTCGGAATCATCTTCCGCAGCATCATAATTGCTCATATCCACGTTTGAGGCACTACTTTTCTCCTGGTCCCCGATATCGCTTGTATAGATCATTCTTTCGCCAGCATCTTCTTTTTCTCCATCATCTGTCCGAGGCGTTTCCTCATACTGTACGTCTTCATATACTTCCGCATCCTCTGATCCAGCAGAGTGATTCCACTCTTCATTCTTATCTTCATCTTTATATTGAAGTGACAGTGTTTGAGAGTATTTACCATACTCATCAAGCTTTTCAACCAGCCTATGTACATTGTTCTTGAGCTCCCTGTTTTCCTGCTGCATCGCTTCCAGTTTATCCATGACAACTCCAAGCATTTGATTGATATCGCTATTGGTAACGTTGGCAGGAACATTCTGGGAAGTTTCCGTAACAATGCTCGGTACCTCTTCGATGATTTCGTCTGCCGCTGTCTCCAATGTATAACCTGGCTGTTTTGCAAGTTTGATGAAAGCTTTCAGGACCTCTACATCCCCTTGTGAAAACAGTCTTCTATTATGTTCATCTTTAGCAACTTCGTACTTCCTGTCTTCAAGCAGCCTAACGTACTTTCGAACGTTCTGATCTGACAGTTCCACTTTATCTTTTACTTGAGCAGTAGTATAGTATATCGCCTGATTCATTTCCTTCATAGATTTACCTTCTTCCTTATAATTGTTACCATAATTATAACATTATTCATATACCTGTCCACAACTCAATGAAATGCTTCCTCATAATCTGATGTATCGCTTATGAAACGATGGTGCGAACTGCGTTATAAAAATGCAAAAAAACCTTTTACTGATAGTAATTAACAAGCATAATAGACCTGTTATTTGTCGTTAATAAAGTATCGCTTAATATTGATGGCATTTGATGTTCCATACCCCATTCTACCATATTATTATAACGATAATAAATCATGATATTGAAAATACGCAAAGATCAAACTATTTATATATATCAGATAATGATATTGACTTTATCTCAATAAATCTGTATATTAGTTTAAACTGAATTTTATAGGGCGACATAATGAAGAGAAGAGTAGATTCTAAGGCATTTACAGAGAGCTCCGGCAGGTGGAAAGGAGTAATGGATGATGAATTGAACATGGGCTCGGAGTGTCAATGGCATCTTCCCATTACAGAAGAACAGTATGTAAATACTGGATGAGGTGGAAATAGTGATATTTCCATAAAAAAGGGTGGTACCACGTGAGCTTGGGCTTTCGTCCTTCTGACAGATCAATTCTGCAGATGGATGGAGGCCTTTTTTATTATATTTTAGGAGGAATACCATGGACACTAAACTCGCACAGATAGGAATGACGGGGGATAGTACCGGGGCGACAACAAGTCCGATCTATACAGCTACCGCCTATGAACACGAAGGGCTGGGCATGTCGACCGGCTACGATTATACAAGGACGGCAAATCCCACACGCTCACATTTTGAAGAAGCGTTTTCAGAACTGGAGGGCGGTGCCCGTACTTTTGCCACTTCCAGTGGTATGGCTGCAATCCAGCTTGTCTGCAACCTATTCAAGCCAGGGGATGAGGTGCTTGTAAGCTTTGATCTCTATGGCGGTACCTTCAGAATATTTGAGTTCTACGAAGCGCAGTACGATATAAGGTTCAAATATGTGGATTTCGATGACTTGGAAGATGTGAAAAAAAATCTCAACAGTTCAACAAAGGCATTCTTCATCGAACCGATCACAAATCCTTCAATGATAGAAGTGTCCCTCGAGGAAGTCTACGAATTGGCCCGCGAATACGGAATAATGACCATAATTGACAATACATTCCTCACTCCATACTATTATACGCCTATATCAGATGGGGCAGATATCGTCCTTCATTCAGCGACGAAATACATTGGCGGACACAATGATGTCTTGGCCGGAGTCGTTACGGTAAAAGATGAATCATTGGGGGACACTCTGTCCATACACCATAATATGATCGGTGCTACGCTTTCTCCTTTTGACGGCTACCTGCTTCTAAGAGGATTGAAGACCCTGCACCTCAGAATGGATCGTGCAACAGAAAATGCAAAGCAACTCTCGGAATACTTCACCGGACACGAGGCGATTGATGAAGTCCTTTATTCCGGACGGACAGGCATGCTGAGTCTAAGGCTGCATAAGACCTATGATGTCGGTGCACTGCTTCAGAACATAGAGATCTGCACCTTTGCAGAAAGCCTGGGGGGTACCGAAACTTTCATAACCTTCCCATTTACGCAGACCCATGCAGATATGCCGGACGAAGAACGGATAAAGAGAGGCATTGATGATCATCTGATCCGGCTTTCCATAGGTATAGAAGACGTCAAAGACATCCGGGATGACTTGACCCAGGCGCTTGCCAAATCAAAAAGAGAAGTATGACGCTCCAGAACTGATAGCCGAAACTTTAATCTTCAATGAATGAGAGCTTGGAGGTAAGTATCGGACAACTCCATTCGGAACTATGTGGACAGTATAAAGAGCACGCTCGATCGAGCGTGCTCTTTATCTGTAGGTTTGTTCGATATTCATCTTATCAATCAGGTAGTCTATCTGTTTTTCGGTCCTTGATATGAGTGCACTATCCAGAATGGGTTCGGTGCTTTCCTTGTCAATCTGATTATCCAGGTAATAGACACCTTTAAGGGGAACACCCTTCAACGTAGAGAGCAGGGGTTTCAATGTATATTCCATCGCAAGCAAGTGGGAGATACTCCCTCCTGACATTATAGGCAGCACAGGAGTATCTCTTAATACATCCTGCGGAAGTATATCGAAGAGGCTTTTCAACACCCCAGAATAAGCAGCTTTGTATACTGGAGAACCTACAATGACACCTCTTGCATTATGGATGTCTTCAGCAATATCAGTGACTGCTGGACTATTGAAGTTACCGAACATCAAATCTTTGGCTGGCACGTCCCGCACGGATACATGGCGGACGGATAGGCCACGTTCCGCCAATATAACGCCGATATATTTCAAGACACTTTCAGACCTGGAGAACTGCGAGGGACTGCCTGAGACAATCACAACATCGTACATATGACCACCCTTTCTAGACCGACAGCCTGTAATGTTTGAGTGTGTCTTCCAACGCGTCTATCCCCACTTCTGTAACGGCATCATACCGGTTGCCGAAGCCTACTTCCACCACAGGCACATGGCGTATCCCATATTTTACATCAAGGATATCCCTTAGATGGTCGTTTTCTGTTACATCTATAGCCTGATAATCGAAATGATTTTCTTCCAAATACTGCTTCACTTCTTCACAGTAGGAGCAGCCCTGCTTAGACCAGACCAGCACATTCACTTTTTTATTCATTTTACTTCCTCCTTATCCCTTTTATGGACCTCTCTTGTGTAACGGTTCTCCTTGAACCCGAGTCCCAGATTTTCTCTCAGTGTATCGCCGATATATTGACGTTCATAATATCCTCTATCTTCCAGTATGGGAAGCACATTTTCTATAAATTCGTCGAACTGCCCGTCAAATACTTGTGGGTTCAGCATAAAACCGTCAGCGGCTCCTTCTTCTATCCACTCAATCATACGGGAAGCGACATCTTCGTAGCTTCCATAGAACGGATCTTTTGGAGAAGCCACCTGCAAAGCAACTTCCCGAAGCGTCAATGCTTCTTTTTCCGCCTTCTCTTTAATATTATCAGTCGTTGACCTGAAACTGTTCTTTCCAACCTCTCCAATATCCGGGAAAGGTTCATCGAGGGGGTGGGCAGAAAAATCATAATGATCAAAGAACCTTCCGAGCACTTCCAACGCCTTATCGATGGATATCAAATTCTTAATCTGTTCATACCTTTGTTCAGCTTCCTGCTCTGTCGGGGCAATAATCGGAGAAAGTGATGGGAAGATGAGAATATCTTCTGCTTTCCTTCCTGCTTCTATCGCCTTATTTTTTAACGTGCTGTAGTATTCCCGATTTTTTTCAATACTGTTGGCGTGGGTGAAAATTGCTTCTCCATACTTCGCCGCAAAATCTTGGCCCGTCTTGGACGCTCCGGCCTGAAAGATGACAGGCTGCCCCTGCGGGGAGCGCTGGATATTCAACGGACCCTTCACTTTAAAGAATTCTCCTTCATATCCCAGCGTATGAAGTTTTGTTTCATCCAGAAACTCGCCTGATTCGCGATTCCTGACAAACGCATCATCTTCATAGGAATCCCAAAGGCCCTGCACCACTTCCACATACTCGCTGGCCATTCGATATCTTAGAGAGTGTTCCGGATGATTGCCCTTGTTGAAATTGTCCGCGCTGCCTTCCAATGGCGATGTAACGACGTTCCATCCGGCCCTGCCGCCACTTATATTGTCAATACTCGCAAGCTGTCGCGCCACATTATACGGCTCACTGTATGTAGTCGATACAGTACCGGCGAGCCCGATCTTCGAAGTCACAGGCGCCAATGCCGAGAGCAGGGTCATTGGTTCAAAGCGATTGAGAAAATGGGGTATGGAATGTTTGTTGATATGAAGACCATCTGCGATGAACATGAAAGCAAACCCTGCATCTTCTGCCTTTTGTGTCACATTCAAATAATGTTTGAAATTGATACTGCCATCTATAACAGCATCCTCTGACCTCCAGGACGTCGGATGTGATCCCGGCCCCTGTATCAGCACACCCAGCTTTATTTTTTTCTTTGTCATGCAATCACCACTTTCATATTTTTGTTTCTCTGTCTGCAGACTATTAAAGGAAATCATCCATATGAGGCAAGAGTTCCTTGATGAATTTAAAACGACGTTATAGTGTCATTATAAAAATTGATTCTTCATGACAGTTAAGACCGAGATTGACCGTAATGCCATGCTCAGACTTCATAAGGCCTGTTGATCCTCGCCTCATACCATCGTTGCACCCAACTGTATATGATCGTCATACCCCAGTAGATGATTCCGACTGCAAGATAGGCTTCAAAGAACTGCAGTGTCGCTGTAGCGAGCAGTTTCCCTTGTGCGAGCAACTCGGTTACACCGATTGTGAAGGCCAAAGAGGAGTTCTTTATCAATCCGATAAACATGTTTCCTGTAGCCGGCACTGCATTTCTTACTGCCTGCGGCAGAACAATGCCCCATACTGCCTGGCGATATGTTAGGCCAGTTGATATCGCCGCTTCCGTCTGGCCCTTGTCCACGGATATCAATGCAGCCCTGAATATTTCCGCCAGATATGCTGAAGTATTAAGGCTGAAGGCAATGATGGCTGCATTCACAGCTGATAATGAATTCAGCCAGGGGAACAACTGGGGCAGGCCGAAGTAGATCATCAACAACTGCACGAGCACAGGAGTTCCTCGGAAGAAAGAAATGTAAAGTTTGGAGAGTTGCAGTAACACGGGAGTTTTGTTGACGAGAAGCAGCGAAAGCACCACACCTATGGCCACTGCAATGATCATCGATACAATTGCCAAGTATAATGTGATTGGTATGTATACCAGCAGTTCCGGAATGATTTCAAGCATATAGGCTAAATCAAAATTCATTATGGTTCCTCCCTTCCATCCAGTTAAGCCATCACCAGTGCAGGCTCTTCTTTATTATTCTCTGTAGAAACCTGTCTGCCATACTTGCTGAGGAATCTTCTCGTCCGTTCATGCTGCGGGTTGTCGAATATATCTTCCGGTTTGCCTTCTTCGACAATATAGCCGTCTGCCATGAAAATGACTCGATCTGCGATATCTCTTGCAAAATTCATTTCGTGTGTAACAATCAACATCGTCTTATCCTTTTGAGCAATATCCGAGATGACATTGAGTACCTCTCCAACCCATTCGGGGTCAAGGGAGGAAGTTGGTTCATCGAAAAGGATGGCATGCGGATCTACAGCTAATGCCCGGGCAATACCGACCCGCTGCTGCTGCCCGCCTGATAGGGATATCGGATATGCTTCCTGTTTATCAAGAATGCCCACCTGTTCCAAAAGATTTTGTCCAACAGTCTCCGCCTCTCCTCTGCGATACTTTTTTGTGGCCGTCAGCGGATAAGTGATATTCTCCAGCACAGTTTTATTTTTAAACAGATTATAATGTTGAAAAACCATGGAGGTCTGCATCCTCAACTGGTTAACCACGGCCTTCTTCGGTTTTTCTGCATCAATGGCTACTTCTCCCACTTCAATACTTCCTGCCTCCGGCCTCTCAAGGTAATTCAGACACCTGAGCAACGTTGATTTACCTGAGCCTGAAGGACCGATGATGGCCACGGTTTCTCCTTCGTCTACTTGAAAACTTATACCCTTCAATACTTCGTTGTTATTGAATGACTTCTTCAATCCAGAAACTCTGATCATATGGCAACCTCCAAATCCATACCTTTTTAATATGATTAATGTTTTTAAGTATAGCACCCTGCTACAGGTGCTTCAAGATAATACTTATAGTTATTCTCCTCTCCTCTTATAGAGGGTTTCTATATGTAAGAGAGGGGGGATACTCCAGGCTTCTGGGAAGCCGCTTTCCTGATGATGGCGACCATCTCATCAAAGTCGTCAATGTGGATGTCATTATGATGAATCAGATCAGTTTTTAACGAAACATGTGACAGAGCCGGAACATCGATTGCTGCAAGGGAGCCTTCTTCCAGTTCCCTATACACACTGAGTTCCGGAAGAAAGCCAATAGCTGCCCTGTTCAGAATAATCCCTTTAGCAGATTCCATACTATCTACTTCGTACTGTATATCCGGCTGTTCCTTCAGGCTCAAAAACAGATTATGGACCATTGTCCAGTCGAGGGAGCCACATTCAAAAAACACGATGGGTGTTTCAACCAGCCGTTCAATATCGATCGCCCCTCCGTCAGCAAAAGGATGATCCGAAGGAACAATGAGTCGTATAGGGCTCTCAATCACCCTTTCCGCATTCAATTTCGTCTGGGAAACATTGCTGGCAAAACCATAATCAGCCTCCCCATCCGACACCATCCGTGCAACCGTTTCACTTGTCTCTGTCATAATTCTAAACTTCTGGTCGGGAAAACGTTCTTTGAACATCGCCATCAGTCTTGGAACCAGATAGAAAGAGACAAGGCCGGAACATGCGATGGTTATTTCGTTCTTCTCTTCCATATTCTGAAGATGTGCCTTCCCTTTTTTCATCGTGCGTATGATATTTTCCGCAAATGGCAGAAACTCCATTCCTTTATCGGTAATGGTCAGTTGTCTCCCGACACGTCTGAACAGTTCTGCATCCAGTTCCCGTTCAAGGGATTTGATCCTTGATGTGACAGATGGTTGGGAAAGAAATAATGCCTTGGATGCTTTATTTATACTTCCAAAATGATTAACAAAAACAAATGCTTCTATATTATCAATATTCATAGCACCACTCTTTTCACAAGAAATCACAATTGTTCGATATTTAATATCCTATTATATAGATATGATTTAAAAAAGTAAACAGCACAATTGATTATCCATACAGACAAAAAACCTCCTAAGTTTACAGATTTTATATTTCATCTGTAAACTTAGGAGGTAGCAGGTCAAAGTTCTGCTATTTTTTATTTGCATTATTTATCGCTTCCATTGCCTGAATAACACTTTTTCTGAAGCCGTTATTCTCAAGTTCCATAACACCCTGTATGGTGGATCCTCCTGATGTAGTAATCTGATCCTTCAGAACTGCTGGATGGGATTCTGTTTCCAGCACAAGTTTCCCTGCCCCCACCACAGCTTGGGCTGCCAGCATATAGGCCTGCTGGCGTGGAAAGCCTGCGCTCACCGCCTTGTCCGCCATTGCCTCTATCATCAGGAAAGTATAGGTAGGAGAAGACCCCGTAAGCGAAGGTGCATATTTCATCAAAGGTTCCTCCACCCATGCCACCGCAGCAATCCGGTTAAATATTTCATCAAGGGTTTCCTTATCTTCATCCGAAATATGGGCGTTGGCCGCCATTACTATCACGCCCTCCTGGACAGATACAGCGATATTAGGCATATTCCTTACAATCTTATGCTGTGGGAGGATCGTCTCCATTTCATCAATTGATACACCTGCTGCGATGGAGATATGGATTGCATCTTCTCTTGTGTAAGCTCTCACTTCGTTGAAAACATGAAGTGTCTGGTCCGAACTTACACCATTGACGATAATATCGCATTCAGACAGCAGACTATAATCGGTACTTACTTCTATTCCTTTTCCTTCATTGAATTTATCAAGTTTCTGCTGGTTTCTGCCGGTGACGATGATATCATCTTTCATCTCCGGACTTTTCAACAGACCTTTGACAATGTGATTGACCATCTTACCGGCGCCGATGAATCCAATTCTATAACTCATATGCACTTCATCCCCTTAGACTTTATTGAACATTTTAACACGCCTGACTCCCGATGGCTTATAATTTATATAAAATGTTCCAGGTGATATAATTGTCCCCAAATGGGCACACATCCAACAGGAGGGGCACAGATATGGCAGAAAAGAATCTCACCAAAGAAAATAGAAAGCTGCACGAAAAACTTGATCCGAGATACAAAAAAGTTTATGAAGATATCCTCATATATATACGGGTGAATACTAGCTCAGAAAGCCATGAAACAGAAGCAGCACTCAATACATTACTGAAGAAGATCATTCAAACCCAAAGAGAGGGAGGGAGTATAACTTCCGTTACTGGAGAGGACTATCGCGCATACGCCGACAGCCTCATCGAAAAGCTTCCTCAAAGGAACATATTAAGACTGGCAAGCTTCCTGGCTCTCATACTAGTCGGTTTGAACTTAATATTCGATTATCTGATCCAGATATTTTTCAGACTGATTGACAGTGCGGCATTGAGCACTACACTCGTCGTCATTCAATTCACTCTCGAAATGATTATTACAGCAGCTCTGGTAATAGGATTCATATACGCTATATTTCATACCTTCCGTCAAATTGCTTTCAAGGCATGGCCTGCCTGGAAAGAGTATGGGCTGTACTTTCTGATCGGATTCGGCTTCTTCCTCCTTTATATGTTCCTCAATATCCTCCTCACTTCTATAGATTCGGGGCCATCATTCGAAGTGAATATGTTTTTGATAGTATTGCTTGGCATTATCCTACTAGCCCTTGGTATACTAGGGTTTTATAGAAAGAAATAACGCCATGCGATATGAAATTTTGTATCGCATGGCGTTATATTGTTACCCCATAAAGACTTTCTTGAACTTGATGCATGAACTTTAATATTTGTTCCATGAGAAACAGCAGGACCAGAAAAGCCCTGGACCTTATAAGATCCAGGGCTTTTCTCTAGCTGAGCAGTGCGCCTTCTTCTTGAGGTTTCAAATCCAGTTTGTCAGAAACCATTTCATTCAGTTCCTTGAACTTCTCCGGCTGTTCGGAGAGGTTGATTCCATAGGAAGGCACCATTTCTTTTATTTTATCCTCCCACTCAGGAAATTCCTGAGGGAAGCAACGCTGCATTACATCGAGCATGACATCTACAGAGACAGAAGCGCCTGGTGAGGCACCAAGCAGGGCTGCGACAGAACCGTCTTCTGCAGTAATGACTTCAGTGCCGAACTGAAGTGTACCCTTACCGCCTTTATCCGTATCCTTGATGACCTGTACACGCTGTCCGGCCACTACGATATCCCAGTCCTCACTTTTGGCCGATGGGATGAATTCCCTTAAGTCCTCCATCCTGTCTTCATTCGACTGCATGACCTGCTGGATCAGATATTTCGTCAGACCCATCTCTTTGGCCCCTGCAGACAGCATGGTAAATACATTATTCGGCTTCACAGACCCAATGAGGTCGAAATAGGAGCCGGTTTTGAGGAACTTGGGTGAAAAGCCTGCAAACGGTCCGAAGAGCAGCGATTTCTTCCCTTCAATGTAGCGTGTATCCAAATGGGGGACTGACATTGGAGGTGCTCCAACTTTCGCTTTCCCATATACTTTCGCATTGTGCTTCTCCACGACTTCAGGATTCTGGCACACCATAAAAAGACCACTGACCGGGAAGCCGCCTATATTCTTCGACTCCGGTATGCCTGTTTTTTGAAGCAGTGGGAGGCTGCCTCCCCCGGCACCGATAAAGATGAACTTCGAAGTATGGTATTCGACTTTGTCTGTTGCGAGGTTCCTGACTTTGACCTGCCATTCTCCGCCTTTTGTTCGTCTGATATCTTCGACTTCATGACCGAGATTAAGCGATACACCCTTTTCCTCGAGGAGGTCGAACAGTTTGCGTGTCAGATTACCGAAGTTGATATCAGTACCGGTTTCGATACGGGTTGCGGCAATCGGCTCTTTGGAAGCACGGTCCTCCATCATCAAAGGAATCCATCTATTCAGTGTTTCCTCATCATCCGCAAATTCCATTCCCTCGAACAGGGGGTTTTTGGATAACGCTTCCACACGCTTTTGTAGAAATTGGACATTCTTCTCCCCTTCTACAAAGCTGAGATGTGGGACTGGCATAATGAAGTCCTGGGGTTTCTCCATCATTCCCTTTTCAACAAGATGGGACCAGAACTGCTTGGACAATTGGAACTGTTCATTGATGCGGATTGCCTTGGTGACATCCAAGGAGCCGTCCGCCTGCTCAGGTGTGTAATTCAATTCGCACAGAGCCGAGTGTCCGGTTCCAGCATTATTCCACGCATCAGAACTCTCCTGGGCTGTTGAATCAAGCTTTTCAAACACTTCAATGTCCCATTCAGGTGCAACTTCCTTTAGAAGCGTACCTAAAGTCGCACTCATGATTCCGCCACCAATAAGGATGACGTCAGTTTTGTTCATTACACTGTTCATAATAACTTCAAAGCTCCTTATCAAATTCAAGTATGTAGATGTTCCCAAAAAAGCTAGTCTAAAGTCCTTCAGGCGCATCTTGATTCATTAACGCGACCATCTTTATACAAGATGTTATAATGTTATTCAGTTGTAGAAATATTTATTATTATTTGTTAATTATACTCCTTTTTCTACGAATATAAAAGGATAATATATTAATATGACACGCTACAAAAATAATGTGACATACCATTAAAGTTAGGAGCCCCGAATGAAGTATCTACCTGTATTTCTAATTGCACCTCTGCTGCTGTTTCTCTTTCTGATCCTGATCACTGATCTCGCAAACGCCGTCGGCGGCGTATTCATCTACATGCTTGTCATGGGCGCACGATTCCTCCTGGACAAGTTCAAAAAAAGAAAAGGCAACGATACTAAAGGCTCTGGAAACTGATGTTGCAGAGCCTTTGGCAGTTAGCCCACTTTTTGATTTACATACTCTACAAATTCATTGATGTCCCCTTCGGTTACATCAATCATCGCCACTTTCCCCATTCCTTGCGGAAATTCTATGAAAAGGGTGTTGTTCTCGATGATGGCTCTTACAATATCCTGATAGCTGAATACACGCTTGTATGATTCACCATTCATATCAACATTCATGATCATACGCTCGCTCGTCGTAATGTAGGCGCCCTTGAAATGGGTCTGCTCTCCAACCTTATAGATGATGGTGCCTTCTACAGCGGGACCCAGTTTTTCTGTTGGATACAGTTCATCGGTATCTATTCTCGTCAAACTCACTTTATCACACTCCATTTATTTCTCTTCCATCCATTTTACCACTCTACATGCCCAGCCTGCCAATTTTAGAGACTAGTCGGTATGGATCTGCCAACGGTTTCTCGAGGCAACTGCCATGAGCCTCTCATCCGGCTTCACCGCAACCGGCCTCCCTACAAGCTCGAGCATCTTAAGATCTGCATAGCTGTCACTGTAGGCCTCACTATTCTTCCAATCTACATCTTTACCTGCAAAATGCTGTCTGATGATATCAATTTTACGATCGGCATAGACGCGTTCAAAGCGGGACTTGGAATCCAGCTTCTCGCCAGCATAGTTTATTTTCGATCCGACTATGCAGTCTATGTCATGCCCCTGGAATACCGCTTCAAGTAAAGGGATGAAGGCGCCGGAAATCAGCATGACATAATAGTTGTCCCTTTTCAGCTGCTTCATCTTCCTTATCAGAGGCGTCCTCAGATCATCTATCATGTCGCCGGCAACCTCTTTGAAGAAAGACTCTATCTCTCCCCGGGAATTCTTTTTGAAAGAGCGGATGTAGTATTCCATCGCTTTGCTCTGCATCGTTGCTTTATTGACCAATTTGAGTTTGTAGAAGAAATATATGGGGGCAAACCTCCTCACAAACCTTTTGTAGTTTCTATTGTATCTGGGATGACGCTTAAGGCGCTCCATCAGAATATTGAATGTTTCATACGGATACAGGGTCCCATCAAAATCAAACAAGGCCACTTTCATATCATATATCCTTCCTTACTGGAATGTCTCTTCTTGATTCTTCATAGTCCATTCTAACACATTCATCTGTCAATTGTTTACCGGTTGTTTCACGGGAAACATTATAGCATGTGCCGGGTTGTGGCACTCAATTCTTCAAGGTAGATCTTGGCCATACGGCTGAGCTCTACCTTTTTGTTGACGACCCAGCCGACTTTGATTTTATCTTCCACTTCCAGGGGCACCTGTACAATTTCAGAGCTGTCCAGGTCTTCGCTCAATATTCCTGTAGAAATGGTATATCCATCCAGTCCGATTAGGAGATTGAATAAAGTCGCACGGTCGCTCACCTGAATGCTTTTTGGACTCGGTATGGTACTGAACACCTCTTCCGAATAGTAGAAGGAATTGTATTCCCCCTGCTCGAAGGCGAGGCGTGGGTAGGGATCGAGATCCTCCAGTGTTACAGAGTCCCTCTTCGCAAGTGGGTTGGTCTTGCTGATGAATATATGGGGATGGGCTTCAAACAATTGGGTGAATTTCAATCCTTTTTCCTTTATCAACTGCAGGAGCACCTTTTCATTGAACGCACTGATGTATAGGACGCCTATTTCACTTGTCAAATTCTTCACATCATCAATTATTTCATATGTTCTTGTCTCCCTGATCGTAAATTGATACTTGTCGCCACCATATTTACGGATCATCTCCACGAAAGCATCCACTACGAATGAATAATGTTGGGAAGAGACCGAGAACAATTGCTGGGAAGGTTCGGTATCGAAATATCGTCTTTCGAGCAGTTCCACCTGTTCATTTATTTGTCGTGCATAACTCAGAAATTCTGCCCCGTCCGGAGAGAGGGAGATGCCTGTAGAAGTTCGGGTGAAGAGGACGATGCCCAAGTCATTTTCCAGTTCCTTGATTGCCTTGGAAAGTGTCGGCTGTGATATATAAAGTCTTCTGGCTGCCTCGTTGATGGAACCACTCAGTACAACTTCAATGAAGTATTTCAATTGGTGCAGCTTCATACAATTCTCCTCCGATATAGCTTATGGTTATAACAGATTATAAAGATAAACCGTTACTCTATATCTTATACGCATGATAGTATTTAAACAATATCAATTTGAAAGAGGGATTAGATGAGTACACTGAAGAAACAGAAAATATATAGGGCGGACCATGTCGGAAGTCTGCTGCGATCTGAAAAGGTCAAGGATGCGAGAAGAAAGTTCTCGGAAGGTGTATTGGATGCGGAAGAACTGAAACGCATTGAAGATGAAGAGATCGCACGCATTGTCGAAAAACAGAAGGCCCTTGGCCTAGAGGCTGTTACAGACGGGGAATTCCGCCGTTCGTGGTGGCATTTCGACTTTCTTGAAGGCCTTACAGGTGTAGAGGGCTACTGGTCTGGCGATGGCATCGCCTTCAAAGAGAAGACGACTAAATCAAGAGCGATCAAAGTTATAGGCAAACTGGACTTCAATGACCATCCGATGCTGCGTGATTTCGAATATCTTAAGGGGAAGGCAGGGGAGCACACAGCCAAATTCACAATCCCAAGCCCAAGTATGCTTCATTTCCGGGGTGAAATCGATCCCGCTGTATATCCTGATGAAGAAGTTTTCTTCGAAGATCTGGCGAACGCCTATAAAAAAGCATTGGATGCCTTCTACAAGGCTGGATGCCGCTATCTCCAGCTCGATGATACTGCATGGGCTTACCTGTGTTCCGACGAGCAGAAAGAACAGATGAAGAACAAAGGACTCGATCCGGACCATCTTATCAGGAAATACCTGGAAACCATCAACAAAGCTGTAGCTGACCGTCCAGACGACTTCAAGATCACAATGCACATATGCCGTGGGAATTTCCGCTCCACCTGGATTTCTTCCGGCGGCTATGAGCCTGTTGCGAAAGAAATCTTCGGAGAGCTCGACATTGATGGTTTCTTCCTCGAATACGACAGTGACCGTGCGGGTGATTTCAAACCCCTCCGTCATGTGAACCGTGATGACCTATTCATCGTCCTCGGACTGATCACTTCCAAACATGGAGAACTCGAAGATAAAGATGAAATCAAGAAAAGGATTCAGGAAGCAACTGAATATGTCCCGCTTGAACAATTGGCCCTGAGCCCCCAATGCGGATTTGCTTCCACTGAAGAAGGCAACCTGCTGACCGAAGAGGAGCAATGGAACAAGCTGAAGCATGTAGTTGAGATTTCCAGGGAAGTCTGGTCCTGATAAAAGAGGAGGGAAGAAGTCCATGCGTACAGTACAGGTAGAAAAAGTCATCGATCAGAGCAGGTTCAATAAATTTCATCTGCTCGTTTTCTTTTGGTGTTTCTTTGCGATTTCATTCGACGGTTTCGACATCGCACTTTATGGCATCGGACTGCCGTTGATGATGGATGATTTTGGCCTCAGTTCGGCAGAAGGCGGGGCAATCGGCAGCTATGCACTCATCGGGATGATGCTTGGCACATTCATACTCGGCTCCTTTTCCGATATGCTTGGAAGAAAAAGAGTGCTTGCGCTCTGTCTGGCACTCATCAGCATCTTTAATATGCTTGCGGGATTTGCACCAAATGCCACCTTCTTCATCATCATGCGCTTCATCGCCTCCATGGGGATGGGCGGGCTGATGCCGGTCGTCATTTCTCTGATGACCGAATATTCACCTAAGAAGAACAGGGCGATGACGGTCGCTGTGATGTATTGCGGCTATTCCATTGGAGCCATTCTGGCTTCCCTCATCGCCATGGGTCTTCTGGAGACGCTTGGATGGCGGTTCATGTACTGGCTTGGTGTGCTTCCCCTATTCACACTTCCTTTCTTCCTGAAGCAGTTCCCGGAATCCCTCCCATATTACATAGCGAGGGGGAGGGGCGATCAGGTGGCACATATACTGAACCAGGCTGATCCCAAAGGGGACTACAGCGCTGCAGACCGTTTCGAATATACAAGAGCGGCGAAAGCGGCCAAGGGTGTTCCTGCAGGCAGATTGTTCAGGGATGGCCGTGGACGCACTACAGTAGCCTTCTGGATCATGGTGTTCAGCTGTCTCATGATGATCTATGGCCTCAATACATGGCTGCCGGCCATCATGCAGGAGTCCGGTTTCGGCATCGCCTCAAGCCTTTCATTCGTCATGATACTGGCAGTAGGGCAAATCGTCGGATCATTGACAGGAGGCTACCTGGTCGACCGGGTTGGCCACCGCAACGTACTTCTATCAATGTATCTCATCGGTGCGCTGACTTTCGTGGCATTGAGCCTCACACATGCGCCTGTGCTGTTATATGTACTCATCGCAATCGGCGGTGCATGTACAGGGGGTACCCAGAACCTTGTCAACCCGTACATCAGTTCATTCTATCCTGCAGATATCAGAGGTACCGGTCTGAGCATGGCTGTAGGCATTGGACGCCTGGGCTCCATCTCTGCACCTCTTCTGATCGGGTTTGTACTGATGACTAATATCGCACCCCAGACCGCCTTCATCGCTTTTGCAGTACCGAGTCTGATTGGCGGCGTTGCTCTATTGCTCGTCCAGGAACGTCATGCTAATCATGTCCAGCAAAGACAGAAAAAAGCAGTACATAATATCCCGGAGACAAGCGTATAGCTGCAGTGAATTGAAAAAGTGCCCATCGGCTGAATCAGCCGATGGGCACTTTTTCATTGTCATCCAATCTCCTGTTTTTCCCTCTTTCTAAGGTGGATGAATTCTTTCGTCTCAGCAGCGACCACTCCGGACAGAAGCAGCAGGCCGATCAGGTTCGGCACCGCCATCAGACCATTGAAGATGTCTCCAAGGTTCCACACGGTCCCAAGTGACATCGTCGCACCCGGGATGATGGCCAAGACGAATATGACCCTATAGAGCAATGTGAAATTATCCCCGACCAGATAAGTAAAGCATTTTTCACCAAAGTAGCCCCAGCCAAGTATCGTGGAAAAGATGAAAGTGAGCAGTGTAACAGCGACGATTATATCCCCGAAGCCTGGAAGCAGCTGATCGAAGGATTGTGCTGTCAATGCAGCTCCTTCTGTTCCACTTGTGTAGAGTCCGGCCATCGTCAGAGACACACCTGTAATCGTACATACGATGATGGTGTCGATGAAGACCTGCGTCATGGATACCAGTGCCTGACGCGGCGGTACATCTGTACGTGCCGCCGCTGCCGCAATTCCACCGGTACCAAGACCCGCCTCGTTCGAGAAGAGCCCGCGTGCAACACCCATTCTTATGACCGTACCAAGGGCACCGCCTGCTACGGCGTTTCCGCTGAAGGCATCCGAAAAGATCAGACCAAAGGCAGCAGGCACCTGATCGATATGCAGCATAAGTATAAGGACTCCAGCTATCAGATAGAGGGCCACCATGAATGGCACGAGTATACTCGCCGTCTTTCCGATGCTCTTTACCCCACCAATAAGAACCAGCCCGATGAGGACTGCGAACACGATCCCTGTGACCCATACCGGTATGTTGAACACATCCAGTGCAACACCTGAAGCCGCATTTGCCTGAATCATGTTTCCGATTCCGAATATGGCAGCAAACACGGCAAAGAATGCAAAGAGCACCCCGAGCCATTTCTGGCCGAGGCCATACTCAAGATAATACATCGGACCGCCGGACATTTCTCCTTTGGCATTCTTCTGACGATATTTGACCCCAAGCACACCCTCGGAATATTTCGTCGCCATACCGACCAGTGCAGTGATCCACATCCAGAAGACCGCTCCCGGCCCTCCGATGACTACAGCAGTCGCAACCCCGACCACGTTACCTGTGCCGACAGTCGCAGCAAGGGCCGTCATCAGCGCCTGAAAATGGGTGATATCCCCCTCGCTTTTCGTATCGGCCTTAGTGAATACGAGCTTCAATGAATAAGGCAGCATCCGGAATGAAAAAAGTGCAAGTCTGACCGTCAAATAGAGGCCTGTACCCACCAGAAGGATAATCAGAGGCAGACCCCAGACAAAACCGCTGATATCGGCCGTGAAATTCTCGAACCTTTCTCCCATAATGATTCCTCCCCCTTAATGTCCATCACCTATAATCTATAAGAATATTCAGATAATGTCAATGGACCTGTATTTATAATAAAAAGCCACCCCGAAAGGTGACTTCTCATAAACTATATATCCGCCGGCTTTTTGAAATTATCCGCTTCTTCCACCTCATCCACAACTTTGCCGAAGTCGCTGTTATAGACAGGGAAGTTCCTGAAGAAGTAGGCACCTGCAAGACCTACAATGCCCGAAACGACTGCCACGATGCCTGCATAGAGTATAACCTGCATTGCCGGATTATAACCAAACAGCACAAGCAGCCCGGCTGTCGGCGTTGCAGTACCGGGGGCGTTGTTGACGAGTCCTGAAAAGGCGATGATCACACCGCTCAGGCCGCCTCCAATGAAGTTGGTCAAGTAGATCGGAAGGGGGTTAGCGGCAATGACGTCAGCTTTGGACAGTGGTTCTATCGCTACCGATAATACTGACTTTGCATTTCCTATCTTCAGCTTATGGAAAAGGGTGCTGTTTATGAATGCTGATCCGAATGCGGCAAGACTACCCACAGCCATCGGTATACCTGTAAGGCCAAGCAGGGCTGTCAATGCCATGGAACTGAGTGGTGAAGTACCTACAACGGTAATGATGCCACCGAGCAGCAGACCCATGATGATCGGGCTCGACGCTGTAGCCACCTCAATGATTGCTCCGATTTTGAGCAGGGAGGCATCGACCAACGGTGTCAGACCCGCACCGATCAACCGGGTGAGCGGCACAACCGCTATGACCACAATGATGAAGTCCAGACCATTCGGAATCTTCTTCTCTAAGTATTTGACGCCGAAGGATATGATATAGGCTGCAAAGAAGCTCGGTATGAGTCCGAGACCCCCACATGAAACTGCAATGATGGCAGAGTTCAGTGGATTCACACCCATTGTCAAAGCAACAAGGAATGCAACGATAACCCCGCTCAGGAGCCCGGCTTCAGTCCCTGCCTCTTGGAAGAAGCCAAGACTGAATATATCACCGATGACGAAGGACTGCAGCGCTTCAACCAGGAAAGTTGCGATGGCAGCTGCAGCGAGTGCGCCCATTGCTTTATCCCCATAGGGGGCGTAGTAGGTGAATAATGTGAAAAACGCGAGTAAAAGTATGAGTAACCCAATACCAATAATCTGTTCCATTGTTCCTCTCCTCTGATCCACTCGATGCCTGCGGCAGAATGAATATTTTCCTTTTGGTTTATGTACAACTCATCGTTTCATCAGAAAGTTCATTGAAGCGCTACGAGCTGTCTGCGCTTCACTTTTTGGAATCCATATACCCATTGGATATACTTCTACTTTACACCCAGTCAGTGTACCGATTCAATTGAATATTCAAATTATATAAAAATTTATACGAAATAGTTACAGAATTGTTAACGCTTTCAACAATATAGGTAAGAAAACCGGAATGGGAAGTTCCGGTTTTCCAAAAATTTACTCGCCCGCTTCAAATGCAGGCTCCAAATGTCCTTCTTCACTCAATTCCATGAGGAAATCATGAACTTCCTGGGAAGTGAATGCCTCTTCTACAGCCTGAATCTCCTCGGAATCCTGATTGTCTTCACGCGCTACGAGCTGGATGGCGAACGTATTGTCCTCATCCTCCTCAAGCAGTACAGCATCTTCCGGTGTCAGATCGATGCTTGAAATGTACGTCGGATAGTTGAATACAAGCGGTACTCCGTCTTCATATGCACCAGTCAGGTTGAGCAGGTCGATATGTGTAAACTCAAGGTTCTTCGGGTTCTCTTCGATATCTTCCACTGTTGCGGTATGTTCTGCATCAGAAGCCAGGGTGATGATCCCCTGCTGATCGAGTATCATGAGCGCACGTGCTTCATTTGTGGCATCAGAAGGGATTGCCACCTCTGCGCCATCCTCCAGTTCCTCTATGGAATCATAGACAGGCGAATAGAAGCCGACGATTGCATTATATACGGGCTGAAGCGCAACGAGATTGCCATCGCGTTCTTCATTGAAGATTTCCATGAACGGTTCATGCTGTGCGAAGTTCGCATCGACTTCTTCATTCAGCAGAGCTTCGTTATACTGGATGTTGTCCGATACTTCAACCAGTTCTATTTCATACGGTTCTTCAATGACGTCGCCTGCAATTTCAACGACATCCGTCATCGGGGGCAGGTGGGAAGCCACCTGTACGACAGTCTTCTCCTCTGAACCATCGGAGCCGTTATCCTGCGACTCCTCTGTACCACTTTCTTCTCCTCCACACCCTGCAAGAATAAGGGCAAGGCCACTTAACAATAATCCTTTTTTAAACATATTGCTTCATCTCCTCTAGATTTTTCATTTTTTATCAAGTTGCCTGGCAATTCGGAGCCCAAACCATTGGGCCAGAATGACAAATATGATGATTACGACAATTGCGGTATACATGACATCCGTCTCATAGCGCTGATACCCATATCGGATCGCAAAGTCCCCGATGCCACCGCCTCCGACGACACCCATTATCGTGGAGTAGGATATGAAACTGACGAAAGCCGTGGTGAATCCGATGATGAGGGAACTTCGGGCTTCAACATAAAGGAACTTCCATACAAGCTGGGTCGTAGTCGCCCCCATCGATTCTGCCGTCTCCATCACACCTTTCGGCACATCGTGGAGGGACTGTTCGACAAAGCGTGCATACAGCGCAATCGCAATCAGCATCATCGGGAAGGATGCGGCTACAGGGTCTCCTGTTGCACGTCCATAGAAAAAGCGGATCAGCGGCTGCATGACGACGACAAGCAAAAGGAACGGGAAGGAGCGGACGATATTGACGAATACGCTCGCGACCTGATACAGGATTTTGTTATCCATGGGCTTGTTCCTGGATGTCAGGAACAGGAGTGTGCCGAGGGGCAGCCCCAGAAGGATTGCAGCCACCATGGCGAATACCATCATGATTCCGGTCTCATAAAGGCTTTCAAACAATCTTGGCGCATATTCGATGACACGATCGATATAGAGGCTCAGACTAATCACCTTTCAACACTTCCAATACACGTTCATGATAGGACTTGCCGGATCGTCCATCCTTCTCATGAACCACATCGATCGTATCGATCAGCCTGCCCTGGTCCAGTACAGCAGCACGATGGCACAGCGTTTTGATGACATTGAGCTCATGCGTGACGATGACGACGGTCATGCCATATTCATGCTGTGCCTTATGCAGTACGTCGACGATTTCATAGGTGGTATTCTCGTCCAGGGCGGAGGTTGGCTCATCACACAAAAGGATCTTGGGACGTGTAATCAGTGCCCGGGCGATGCCCACACGCTGCTTCTGACCGCCCGAGAGTTCGGCAGGGTAGCTGGATCTTTTATCGGCAAGGCCGGTGAAATCGAGCACTTCATCTAATGATAATGGGGTTTTATATTTATGTAATGTCAAAGGCAGCCGGATATTATCTTCGACCGTCCTGTTGCCCAATAGATTGAAGTGCTGGAAAATCATCCCGATGTCCTTCTGGTGGGTTCTCAGACGTTTCCCAGTCAGTTTCCCGACTTCCACACCGTCGACATATACGTCTCCCGAGTCCGGTGTCTCCAATGCATTGATGAAACGCATCAGTGTAGACTTGCCGGCACCGCTCTCGCCGATGATGCCGAATATCTCCTTCTCCTTGATGGAAAGGGTCACACCATCGACAGCTTTGAAGGAGCCGTCTTTACCTGTAAATGATTTTGATACCTCTGTCATTTCTATCAACTTAAGGACCTCCGTAATACAACCAACACAGGCATCATATCTGTCCAGATACCTCAAAAGCCAATGATATCATACCTCTGCATCCAAAGTGTCAGTCTATTGAAAATACCCCTCTAGAATAACATGTCCAAAGGGGTTAATCATCATAATAATCGTCGAATTCTATATAATAGTCGTCCTGATACTGCCTGTTATACTCCTGCAGTTCCTGTGCGAAAGCTTCTATGTCTGGAATATCTTCGAAATCGATGGAGAACCACAGCACTTTATCTACCGAGGCTGATTGTGCATCGATGGTGACGAGTGCACCTTCGTCATCATCCTCCACAAGTTGGATGACCTGATATTCGACAGGGCGGGCGCCTTCACTCGTCGTAACATGTATGAACTGACCGCCGACTTCAGCTGCAGCAAGGGCCTTGGCCTCCTCTTCTGTCATGAGCGCCTTTTCCCCGGAATCTTCAGGGCTTTCTTCAGCCTGCTCTTCAGCAACTTCCTCCCGGGGAAGTTCCCTTGATTTCATATCCGTGATACTGCCATCTTCTCGTTCCATCGTAATCTCATACTCGAAATTTTCATCTGATACCCGGACGATGTAGTGGTGATCCTTGATCTCGACCGCTTCAACCTCACCGCCATACCGCTCCATGACCATCGCTCTGACCTCATCTTCTCCAATGTCATCGGGCTTGGCCTGCAAAACTGCCGCCACAATGATCAGTATGACCAGTACAACTGCTCCAGCAGCAATTACCAGCCTAGTTTTCTTCCTCATCATTTCCCCCGCTTTCCATAGTCAGTCTGAAGGTCGTGCCAACGTCCACCTGGCTGTCGACGGAAATGTCAATGCCATTCAACTTTGCGAGTTCACGGGCTATCGACAGGCCGAGACCCGAGCCGCCGGTTTTTCTTGCCCGGGCCTTATCCACACGATAGAAGCGTGTGAAGATGTGATCGATATCCTCCTCGGGGATTCCGATGCCCCTGTCTTTTATCGTCACTTCAACCGACTGTCCATGATCTTGCACTTCGACTGCAATTGCATCCGAACTGTACTTATAGGCATTATCCATAAATATCTTCACTAGCTGGTCGAATGTATTCACATCAACATGGGCGAGGACCGATTCATTATCTGTACGTACATCAATCTCCCGCTGATAGACCGTCTCCAGCCGTGCCGCGATATCGCGGATCAGCTTGACGATGCGCGTCGGCTGCCGGGCTATCTCCTCTCTGCCTGTATTCACCTTGGCAAAGCTCAACAGCTGTTCCGTCAGATACTTCATCCTTCTTGCTTCATCACTGATGGCATGGATACTCTCGTCCAGCACATCCTCTCTGGTCTTGCCGAAACGTTTGAGCATTTCACTGTATGAGCTGATGACAGTAATCGGCGTCTTCAGCTCATGGGAGGCATTCATGATGAAGGCCTGCTGATTCTCATCATGGATCTTCAGCTCCTCCATCATATTATTGAAGGCTGCAGACAGTTCCTGAAGCTCCTTCGTGTCCTTTTGGTCGACTTCCAGCATTGAATACTTCGATGTGGTCTCTGTCCTGTTCATCCTGTCGACCAGCTTGTTGATCGGCCGGGTTATGAAGTTCGTGATGATCCTGTTCAACAGGAATATGACGATGAATATGATCGCCGTCGAGAGCAGCAGAATCCATCGCAGGATTTCAAAAGTTTCATGCAGGAACTGGACATTTTCATAGATCTGCAGGTCATATACCTCACCATTCTCCCAAATGATGGGCAGGGAGACCATCACAAAATGATGTGCCTCATGGTTCATCGCTTCTGCATACTGTGAGGTACTGTATGGCATGGATATGTTGGCATACTCCGCTTCCGTCGCAATCCTCACCACCGGATTGTTTTCGCTGTTGATGACCGTCATATAGCCATCCGAAAGCAGATGTGCCTGAAGTACAGCTTCAGCATTGATATCGTTATCATTGGCATTCTGGATTTCCTGCATGATGTTGAAGCCACGGTTTTCAAGCTGACCCATTTCTGCATTCAGCGAAAACTGCTTATATGAGTAATAGACGAACAGGTTGATGATGATGACCACAATAAGGGTCATGACGGTTGTATACAACTGGATTTTAGTTCCGAGTTTCATCACTTCAGTCCTTCACTATATAGCCAATACCCCTGACACTTGAAATGATGGAAGGGGATTCGCGATCGAGTTTCTTGCGCAAGTATCTGACATAGACATCGACAGTATTCGTATCACCATAATAGTCATAACCCCACACCGCCTCGATGATCTGCTCCCGTGATAATGCCTGGTTTTTATGTTCGACCAGAAAATGAAGCAGATCGTATTCCCTCTGGGTCAGATAGATCAGTTCATCATCTATATACACTTCACGGGCCATCGGCAGAATCTTCAGGTGCCTGTACTTCATTTCCTGGAAGTCGGCATTATTTGACAGGCTCCTCTGCTTCAGCTGCGCCCGGATGCGTGCAAGCAGTTCCTCGATTTCAAAAGGCTTGGTGACATAGTCGTTTGCCCCGGAGTCGAGACCACTCACTTTGTCCATCACTGCATCCCTTGCCGTAAGCATGATGATGCGTATTTCATCGTCCTTCTGACGGACACGGCGGAGCACTTCAAGCCCATTCAGTTCGGGAATCATGACATCCAGAAGAATCATGTCAAAAGATTCCGCTCCGTACTTTTCCATCGCCTCTTTTCCCGTGTAGGCGATTGCGACTTCGTACCCTTCATATTCCAGCTCCAACTGGATGACACGGGCAATCTTGTCATCGTCTTCGACAATCAGAATCTTTTCCATAACAGCACTCCCCATTACTTTGATGCACGATGATTACTATTACACCAAGTATAAAGCAAAATGTACTTATTTTCGTTATAGAATTATTAAAATTCAATTAAAAAACCCGGGAGAAGTCCTCCCGGGCCATCTGCCCTTCAATCACTCATCGATTTCGGTTACTTTCCCAGTACGTGCATCGATTTCCACTTCATACTCTTTTCCCTCTGTTTCCAGTTCCACTTCATATTCCTTGTCATCTTCATCAAAATCCCATTCCTTCACTTCACCGCCGACTTCATTCTGGGCGATCTTCAATGCCTCTGTGGAAGAAATGAGTCCATTTTCGGCAGACTGCTTAGGCTGGTCCTTTGCGGATTCTGAAGATGTTCCTTCGCCTCTGTCGTCATCATCCTCCCGGCCGTTGTCGTCACTATCGTCGTCCCGGTCATCATCATCCCGATCGAATGACTCTTCAAGAACTGTCAGATCGTTGGCATCGATATCGACGTCATATTCCTCATTGCCGTTTTCCAGCTCTATTTCATAGTAGTAGATGCCATCATCCTCTTCAAGCTCCACTCCCTGCACCTTGCCGTCAAAATTCTTCTTCGCCGCATCGACCGCTTCCTGCGTGCTCTTCTTTACATTGCCTTCAGCTTCAGTACTCATCACAGCAGTCGTACCTTCCGTATGATTGTCTTCCCAGTTCATATCCGTTTCCGCATTTGCACTTGAACACGCACCCAGTACGAGCGCCGATGCGATACTTCCAATCAGCAGATGATTTTTTTTGATTATCATTCATAACGCCTCCTTAATGTTTGTAACCTCATTATAGGAAGCCATCAATAGAGGACGGTTAACGAAAAATTAAAAGATGATTAAAGCACTCCTGGATTTCTTTTAATGAAACACTCCACCAGACATTTATACAAGCTCCAGCCTTTCCTTGTAGCATTTCCTGCAGACGGGCACATACTCCTCGTCTCCAATCTGTATCGTTTCGCCGATGTTGGTCGGCACGCCATTCAAAAGCCGCATATTGAGCGTCGCCTTCTTGTTGCAGAACTGGCAGATGGTCTTCAGTTCATCGATGGCATCACAGAGTTCCAGCAACACCTGGCTGCCTTCGAACAGCTGATTGCGGAAGTCCGTCTTCAGTCCGAAGCAGATGACTGGTATGTCCAGGTCGTCAGCGATGTCGCTCAGCCTATGGACATCGGCCCGGGAGAGGAACTGTGCCTCGTCCACTACTACCGCATGCACCTTATCCTGCTCGTGGATGGCTTTCACCTCTTCATAAACGGTGTCGGTAATATACTCGCATACCAGTTCAAGACCGATCCTCGATCTGATCCTTTTATGACCGCTCCGTGTATCTATAGGCGTGGAGTAGGCCAGGCACTGCTTGCCCTGGGTCGTATATTGGTGGTGTGTAGTGATGATCTGGTTGCTTTTGTTGCTCTGCATCGTTCCGTATCGATAATATAGTTTTGCCATGTGGATTCCAACTCCCTATATGTATTCCTACTATTTGAGTATGAATGGTTGACTTTAATCCTTTTCCTCTATAGTATTACTAATTATATTCTGACAATTAACCCCCTAGGAGTGATGAGATGGATTTCAGTATTCTGAACCAGAGCCCTGTGCTCGATGGCCATACAGTCGCAGCTTCCCTGAAGGATACCGTAGACCTTGCCATCCGGGCGGACAGCCTCGGATATCGGCGTTATTTTGTCGCCGAGCACCACAATGATGAGAACCTTGCGGGCACAGCACCGGAAATTATGATATCACACCTGCTCGCCCATACAGAACAGATGCATATCGGTTCCGGTGGAGTGATGCTTCAACATTATAACCCCTTTAAAGTCGCAGAACAATTCCAGCTTATGCAGCATTTGGGCTCCGGCCGTGTAGACCTGGGAGTCGGAAAAGCACCTGGCGGACTGCCGTTATCGACCCAGGCATTGCAGCATGGACTGCGCGAAGAGGCAATCTCCTTCGACAGGAAGTTCAAAGACCTCAAGCGCTTCCTGTCCCAGGAACCTCCGGAGGGATGGGACGGGTTGAAGACCTCTCCGGACACCTCCCATCCGCCGGATCTTTTTCTGCTCGGCTCGAGCCCCTCTTCAGCGAGGTTTGCAGCTGAGGAGGGCGCCCATTTCATCTATGCCCATTTCATCACCAATAACGAACGGCTGCTCGAAGAAAGCATCAGAGCTTTCCGGGAGTACAATGGAAGAGGCAGGTTCGTCGTCGCACTTTCCGTCCTCGTTACGGACGACCCCCACACACAGGAGAAAATCATCAGCCGGAACAGAATCTTCAAATTGACCTTCGAGGACGGTAGGGTGCTCCGCGTGGGGAGCGAGGACAAAGCGGATGAACTGCTTTCGACGACTTCTGGACAGGTGGATGTGGAAATCATCGAACCGCATATCGTCGCCGGAACTGCAGTGGAAGTACTCTCGACACTCGATGAAATGGCGTCCAAAACGGGAATCGGTGAACTGATGTTCCACCTGCCGACGCATGATGCAGCCCTACGGCATGAGACGGTTCAAGCACTGGCGCCCGTACATACAATACATGCTGCACAAAAATCCAATACACTTTAGACCCCCTCATGAACAGACGGCCTTGTCGGCCGTCTTTTATTTTTGACTAAAGAACTATGATATTCTATAATGTTCTAATCCTATCAATTCAATAAGAAAAGGAGTCTTATAGATGACCACAAGAGTTCAACCCGTAAATGAAGCAAGGGATCCGGTAAGACGTGATTCACTTGCTTTGAGTCCGCCCCAAAAAGCATTGGTTGGCGGCGGTATTGCAGTCAGTTTCATCTTATTTCTATACTTGGCGGCCACACAGTCGATGATGCAGCCCATGCTGATGATCATTGGCCTGCTGCTCGGTTTCACATTGTTCCATGCCCGATTCGGTTTCACTTCGGCCTTCAGGCGCATGATGTCGGTGGGCAATGGGCAGGCGATGCGTGCCCATATGCTGATGCTAGCTGTGGCCGTGACATTATTTGCACCCATTCTGGCCTTCGGCACCACCTTTTTCGGCGAGGCGGTTTCTGGCTATGTCTCCCCGGTCGGTGTAAGTCTGATCGTCGGCGCATTCATCTTCGGCATCGGCATGCAGCTCGGCGGCGGATGTGCCTCAGGCACGCTCTATGCCATCGGCGGCGGCCGTACCGTCATGTTCATCACGCTGATATTCTTTATTGTCGGTGCAACAGTGGGCGCATATCACCTGCCATTCTGGACAGAGGAGATGCCTTCTTTCGAACCCGTTTCACTCGCAACATCGACCGGTCTCGGCTACGGGGGCGCATGGATTGTATCCCTCATAATATTCGGCTTGATTGCACTGGCCACAATCATCATCGAAAAGAAGAGGAATGCACCAAAAATGGCACCCCTTCCTACTTCACGCGGATGGAAGCGTCTGGTCAGGGGCTCATGGCCACTGTTCGCTGCGGCCATCGCGCTTGCGGTACTCAACGCCCTGACACTGATGACACGGGGCCAGCCTTGGGGCATCACTTCAGCATTTGCACTTTGGGGCTCGAAGGTCGCCGGCTTCTTCGGCATCGATGTTGCAGAATGGGGATACTGGCAGGGAGCGAATGCAGCCGCACTCGAATCCTCCATATTCGCCGACACCACGACCGTACTCAACTTCGGCGTCATCCTGGGTGCATTCATTGCATCTGCAGCAGGCGGCCTGTTCAAATTCACGAAAATCACCTTGGGCAACTTTTCAGCCTCCGTCATTGGTGGGCTGTTGATGGGTTATGGTGCCCGTCTTGCATTCGGATGCAACATAGGCGCCTATTTCGGGGGCATCGCCTCCTTCAGCATGCATGGATACATCTGGGGCATACTGGCGCTTGCCGGTACATTCCTGGCGCTCTATCTTCGTCCACTTTTCGGACTTTCCGTGCCAAAATCCAATGATTCCGTATGCTGATATGAAGGCTGGGTGCGTCTTTAAAGATGCACCTTTTTTTTATCACATTCAACGTCTCCTGATGATTAGAAACAGCGCATTTAGGATAAAGTATATGGGATAATAACAATAAAGGGGAATGTCATAATGAGAAATCACACGCAACAGTATATAAACGGCGAATGGGTTGAAAGCGCAAGTGGAGAAACAATCGATGTCATAAATCCAGCAACCGGTGAAGCCTTCGGCAAGATCGCCAAGGGTAATGCTGAAGATGTAGATAAGGCCGTAGAAGCCGCGCACTCCGTCTACCTTGAATTCCGCCATACACCAGTGGAGGAAAGACGTGAAATGCTGGACAGGATTGTCGAGGAATACGAAAATCGTAAGGAAGACTTGATCGAGGCGATTACAGATGAGCTTGGTTCCCCGCTCGAGATGTCGGAAAAGACGCATTATCAGGCTGGACTCAACCACTTCACAGCCGCAAGGGATGCGCTTGATACATTCGAATTTGAAGAGCAGCGTGGTGATCATCTCGTAGTCAAGGAAGCGATCGGGGTTTCAGGACTCATCACTCCCTGGAACTTCCCGACGAACCAGACCGCATTGAAGCTGGCTGCTGCCTTTGCAGCAGGCAGCCCTGTAGTGATGAAACCTTCAGAGGAAACACCTTTTGCAGCCATCATCCTCGCTGAAATCTTCGAGGCTGCCGAGGTGCCGAAAGGCGTATTCAACCTCGTGAATGGAGATGGTGAAGGTGTAGGGAACCCGCTCAGTGAACATCCGAAAGTCCGTATGATGTCATTCACCGGCTCCGGTCCTACAGGCTCCAAAATTATGGAGAAGGCAAGCAGGGACTTCAAGAAGGTCTCCCTGGAACTCGGTGGAAAATCGCCGCTCATCATCCTCGAGGATGCGGATGTCGAAGAGGCTGCCAAAATCGCCGTCAAAAAGGTCGTCCATAATACCGGACAGGTATGCACGGCGGGCACCCGGACCCTGGTCCCGGAATCCATGAAGGAAGCATTCCTGGAAGCGGCCAAGAAGGAAATGGAACAGGTGAAAGTCGGAGACCCGCGTAAAGAGGGGACTGCTGTCGGCCCTCTCGTCAGCCGGAAACAGTTTGATACTGTGCAGTCCTATATTGAGAAGGGGACAGAGGAAGGTGCAACACTCTCCCATGGCGGCGCTGGTCAGCCGGATGGCCTCGACAAAGGGTTCTTCGTCAGACCGACCATCTTCTCTGATGTCAAAAATGACATGGTCATCGCCCAAGAGGAGATTTTCGGCCCTGTGATGTCCGTCATCACCTATAGGAATCTTGATGAAGCAATTGAGATTGCGAACGATACCAAATACGGTCTTGCCGGCTATGTCTTCGGTGAAGACATGGATACCCTTAAAGATGTCGCCCGCCGCATTGAAGCAGGTACAGTCGAAATCAATGGTGCAGGCGGACGTAAAGATCTGCCGTTTGGCGGCTATAAACAGTCAGGAATCGGACGCGAGTGGGGAGATTACGGCATCGAGGAGTTCCTCGAAGTCAAAGCGATCAAAGGCTATTTCAAATAAATTTTCAAAAGTACCCCAATCCTTCCCCGGATTGGGGTATACGTATATATAGAGGAAAAGGGGGAATATACTGTGAAAAAACTGATCAATGACAAAGAACGCTTCCTCTCGGATATGCTAGACGGTCTGAAACATCGTGATCCGGCAATCGAGGTGATTGAAGGAACGGTAGTCGTCAGGAAAGACAGGAAGAAGAAAGGGGTCGCTCTTGTTTCCGGGGGCGGTAGCGGTCATGAGCCCGCCCATGCCGGATATGTGGCGCAAGGTATGCTTGATGCTGCAGTCTGCGGCGAAGTATTCACCTCGCCGACGCCGGATAAGGTGCTTTCAGCAATAAAAGCCGTGGATAATGGTGATGGTGTCCTGCTCGTCATCAAGAACTACAGCGGTGATGTCATGAACTTCGAGATGGCCCAGGAAATGGCGGAAGCAGAAGGACACCGCGTCGCTTCAGTAGTTGTCAGGGATGATGTTGCGATCGATAATGAAGAGCAAAGACGGGGAGTGGCAGGGACTGTACTCGTCCATAAATACGCAGGATATCTCGCAGAGCAGGGTGTTCCACTCGATGACATCGTAAAGAAAGTACAGGAAATGATGACTTCACTCTATTCCATAGGTATGGCGCTCCACCCATGCCTTGTGCCGACGACCGGGGAGTATGGGTTTGACCTGTCGGAAGATGAAATGGAAATAGGAATCGGCATCCATGGGGAAAAAGGTATTTCCCGGGAAAAGTCCAAGACTGTCGACAAAATCGTCGATCGACTGCTCGATGAGCTGTTCAAGTACACCGACAGTTCCCAAATGATCCTTATGATCAATGGAATGGGAGCCACGCCGGAGAGCGAACTCAGCATCGTCACGAAGTATGTGATGGAGGCGATGAATCAGCGTGGGGTCAAAGTCTCCAAACTGCTGGTCGGTGACTATATGACAGCACTCGACATGCAGGGGTTCTCCCTGACCGTGCTTGAGGGAGAGGACGAAGTCATCACAGCAATCGAGGCAGATACAGGATCCAAGTATTTCTAATGGGAGGCGACCGAAATGAATGCCGAAAAGCTGCTTGAACAGATGCATGGGTTAAAATCCGTGTTTGATGAAAAGGAAGGCGAACTGACAGGACTGGATCGTGAAATCGGCGACGGGGACCACGGGGTCAATATGAAGCGTGGATTTTCAGCCGTAAATGAAAAGGTTGGGTCCGGTTCGACACAGGAAATACTGAAACAGACCGGGATGACGCTGATGAGCTCCATAGGTGGTGCAAGTGGACCACTCTATGGATTCAGCTTCGTTAAAATGAGTGAAGTGGCTAAAGAGGAAATTAATGGTGACAACCTGATTGAAATGTTGGAGGTGTTTGATAGGACCGTGGCTGAGAAGGGCAAGGTCGAAGGCGGCGAAAAGACGATGTATGATGTCATTTCAAAATCCGCGGACCTGCTCCGTGATAAAGGGTCACTCAGCCTGGAAGACCTCCAGCAACTGGCAGAGGAGACGAAGGATATGATTGCGACTAAAGGGCGTGCCGCCTACTTCAAGGAGAAGTCCAAAGGGACGATCGACCCCGGTGCGCAAAGTGCCGTCTATATCATCCATGCACTGGGAGCAGGTGTTGAAAAATGACCGAGATTCTTATCATCAGCCATAGCAGCGAAATTGCACAAGGTACCCGTGCGCTGGTTTCCCAGATGGCAGGGGACACCATCATCCACGCCTCCGGCGGGGTAGACGGGGGCATCGGCACCAATATCGACCAGATCAATGACATGATTGGAAAAGTAGGGGCGGATACCATCTGCTTCTACGATATCGGCTCCAGCAGAATGAACCTGGAAATGGCGGTTGAAATGTATGATGGAGAGCATAAATTGCACATATCGGAAGCTCCCATAGTCGAAGGTGCCTTTTTGGCTGCTGTTGAAAACAGTGTAGGCTCCTCTACGGAAGCTATCCTTGAAAAACTCGATACGATGAAGAAATGATCATGTAACCTCCTGCTTATTTAAAGCGGGAGGTTTTCATTTTCTGATCTCGTTAAAGATATGCTCAAAGTCCGATCTGTCAAAAATGACAGGCACAGGATACAGCGGGTTCGCTTCCCGATATGCTTTTTCTATCATACCTGGGATATCCTCATCTTTTATACCTTCCACTTTTTCAGGTATGCCCATCTTTTCACTCATTCTTCTGATTGCCGCAATGAACGCAGCAGCCTTAACCGCCTCTGTTTCTGTAGGGTGCCCGATTCCTGCAACATCCGCCAGGTCCGAGAGGGGCTTATACACTGCTGACCCGTAGTATTCAAGCACGTGGGGCATTATAACGGCGTTAGCCCACCCATGCGGCACGTTATAATGACCGCCCAGTGTATGGGCGACGGCATGGATGTTCCCTACATATCCACGGGTGAACGCCAGTCCCGCCTTAAAGGCTGCCTGCTGCATCTCACGCCTCGCCTTCAGGTCATGTCCGTTATTATGGGAGGCTTCAAGATTATTGAAGATGAGTCTCACCGCCTCCTTGGCATAGGATGCTGTTTCCTCCGTATTGCTTCTGCCGATATATGCTTCCACTGCATGAGTGAGCGCATCCATACCGGTCATTGCTGTAACTCCTTGAGGCAGATCCAGTGTCAGATAGGGATCGAGTACAGCCACATGAGGAATGAGGGAGGTGTCCATCAGGGCATATTTTTCATGGGTCTCCCTATCGGAGATGACCGCAGCCAATGTACCTTCACTTCCCGTTCCGGAAGTTGTCGGTACTGCAAAGAAAGGGGGCATATTTCTCCTCACCCTAAACGCGCCCCGCATGGCGGATATGCTTTTATCAGGCCTCGCGATCCTCGCACCCACACATTTCGCACAGTCCATCGCCGAACCGCCCCCAAAAGCTACTATCCCTTCAGATTTCGCTTCATTGTATTGCACGACGGCCGCTTCCACATTCTGAATGGTGGGATTGGCAAAAGTACCACTATAGACGGTACAGTGGATCCCCCTCATCTCCAACTGTTCCAGTATGACATCTGTGAGCCCCGCCTCCAATATACCCTTATCGGTGACCATAAACAGCCTGCTTATTCCAGCTGCACTGACGAGTGCCGGCAAACGGTCCAGGCTATGCACTCCTTCAACCACGAGGGGGGTCCTCCAAGATATATTTTTCATCGCGGCCTTCATGATTTTCTGATATCCCCTGTAGTAGAGCTCGCGCATATACTCTTCCTCCCCTTATTTTTCGAGATTCAATTTCACTCTGTTTTCCACATTATATCATCTGGATTTTGCATTCCTTCAAGCTTCTCTCTTCAAAAAAATAAAAAACACCCTATAGACGTTTTGTCTGCAGAGTGCCTGACATTTAATTGAAGTTATATTCTGTAACGATTGGCGCACGTTCCCCGGACAGGTCATTGAAGTATTCGAAGAAGCTGATGCCCAGGTAGCTGCCACTAATATTCATGACATTTCCAAAGCCATTGTTCTTCAGGATCCTAACGGCATTATAACTGCGTTGTCCTGTACGGCAATGCAGATATACCGGGATATCCTGGGGTATTTCGTCCATCCTGTTCCTGAGTTCCGACAGCGGGATGTTATGGGAGCCTTTCAGGTGCCCTGTTTCATATTCATTGGTTTCCCTCACATCTATGATATAGGCGTCTGCCTCGACAAGTTCACGCACCTTTGAAACAGGAACTTGTTCAAGATCGCCATTCAGGATGTTTTCCGCTGCGAGCCCAGCAACGTTGACGACGTCCTTGGCTGTACCGTGCATAGGGGAGTAGGCAAGTTCGAGGTTTTTGAGATCTTCGATCGTTCCATCCATTTTTATGAGTGTTGCGATGACATCAATCCGCTTGTCTACATTTCCTTTTCCGACAGCCTGGGCGCCAAGTACTTTTTTTGACTGCTTATCGAACAGAAGTTTGAAATGCATCGGGTGACTGTTCGGCATGAGACCAACCTTATCCTGTGGAATGACATAGACCGTACCGTAGTCTACTCCGAAAGCGACCGCCAGCTTTTCATTCAGGCCGGTGGACGCTGCATTGTAATCGAACACCTTGACTACACTGGTGCCGATGACCGGCGTTTCTGCGCCACCCCTGCCGAAGATGTCATTCGCTACAGTGCGTGCCTGCCTCTGTGCCGGGCCGGCGAGAGCCAGCCGCGTCGCTGCACCGGTAATTTTGTGGGTGACTTCGATGGCATCACCGATGGCATATATATTTTCATCTGAAGTACGGTAGTGGGTATCCACTTTGATGCCCCCCGTTTTTCCGATTTCAAGGCCTGCCTGTGAAACAAGCTTCGTTTCAGGTGCAACGCCGATGGCCATGATAACCATATCGGTATCCAGGGCATTGCCGTCACTGAATTTGATGCTGGCATCTTCTATTCCTGCAACGGCAGTATTCACTCTCAAGTCCACCCCATTGTCATGCAGTGATTTATGGATGATCTGGACCATATCGTAATCGAATGGGGCCATGACCTGGTTCTGTGCTTCGATCAGCGATACTTTAGTGCCCCGTTCTACAAGATTCTCTGCAACTTCCAGACCGATGAATCCACCTCCGACGATCGACACATGTTCTACGTCGTTCTCACCGATGTATGAATCTATCTTTCTTATGTCTGCGACATTGCGCAGGGAGAATACATGGGCCTTTTCGATGCCAGTGATGCTTGGTGGCATAATCGGCTTTGCCCCAGGGGAGAGTATCAGCTTATCGTATGATTCTTCATACGTTTCACCGCTGCTCAGATCCTTCACAACAACTTTGCTGTTTTCCCTATCAATCTCCATCACTTCATTCAATGTTCTGACATCTATATTATATTGGTTCAAAATTTCTCTTCAGACATGACAAGCAGTTTGTTGCTGTCATCCACTACATCGCTCAAATAGTAGGGCAGGGAGCAGTTCGAATAGGAGACATGTTCTCCACGCTCAAACATGATGATTTCTGCAGACTCGTCCATCCTTCTGATTCGTGTAGCGGCTGTGGCGCCTCCGGCTACTCCTCCAACAATTGCAATTTTCATTCAATCGTCCTCCTATGCTTTGTTGACTTAATTTTATACCCCTCAGGGTATATAGTCAATGTGAAAATTTTAACATTTATGAACAAATAGTGACACGAGGCATGCGTTAAAAAAGCCAACCCCCGAGGGATTGGCTACTGTTTAACGTTATTCATCTTCAAAGTTTCCTCAAGACGGAATCGGGCAAGCAGTCCTGCTATGAATGGTATCAACGCCACCAGTCCGATCGCCCATGTCACACCCATGAAGTCTGCAATCACACCAGCAAGGAGCGCACCGAAAGCGTATCCGCTGTCCCTCCAGAAGCGGTATACACCCATCGACGATGCCCGCCATCCTGGAGCGGCAACATCACTGATGGCTGCCTGCAGGGTGGGGTAGACCATGGCCGTACCGATTCCGAGTACTATGGCACCTGCCATCCATAGGGGATAGCTTCCCACAGCCAGAATGAACCACAACGCGGCTGCCTGAGTCCACATCCCATAGGTGATGAGCTTCTTGCGTCCCAGCTTGTCGCTCAATGCCCCGGTAAAAAGCTGGAAAATGCCCCAGGCGGCAGGATATACAGCTACTATCGTCCCGATCTGTGTGACACTCAAGCCAACAGTCGTGAAGTAGAGGGGGAAGAGCCCCCATGCCATACCATCCTTCAGGTTGGTGGACATGCCTGCAAAACTTGCAGTTGAAAGATTGCGGTCCTGCCAGGTAGTCTTCTGGAAGACTTCTTTGGCCGACAGGTCGTTCTTTTCCCCCTTGGCGGCCGCCATCTGCACTTTCAGATGTCCCTCCGTATCTTTTATGATCAAGGACAGGAGCAGACCGATGATGCCAATTGCAATGCCGATATAGAAAGGTTCAGGCCGCAGTGAATAGGTGGACGCTACGTAGCCGGAGACCGCCGCCAGTACAGCCACCCCGGAATATCCTGCAAATTCATTCAGCCCTACCGCCGTGCCCCTCTGGTCTGCCTTAGACAAATCGATCTTCATGTTCACTGTCATCGACCAGGCGAGCCCCTGATTGATGCCGAGCAGGACATTGGCCAGCACAATCACCCACCAGGCGTGTGCAAAGATGATCAGTACCGGCACGAACAGGCCGATTACCCATCCTGCCAGCAGCATTTTCTTCCTTCCATATCTGTCTGCTATGCTCCCGGCAAAATAATTGATGACCGCCTTGGAAAAGCCGAAGCTGATGATGAAGCTCAGTGCAGCGCTTGTGGAGGCAAGCCCGAACTCCTCTTCCCCAAGGAGGGGCAGCACTGTCCTTTCTATCCCCACCATGGAACCGACGAACAGATTCGCCACTACAAGGAGTATAAATTGGGCAAGATTGTTTTGTATGCCTACTTTTGGCTGGTTCATCCCGTCTTCTCCCCCAACTACAAAATTTTATGCCTAATTATGATGAAAATTATTATCATCTTCAGCAGTTCATGTAAAAGATGCTGACTCAAGGAATCCTGCATCGGAAAAGACCGCCTTTTGTGAAGTTGTAATCATCCTATTAATTTGTTATTATAAATAACGTTGTGCTCAAAATCACTTTTTACACTGCACCTGCAAAAAATACTTACTATACAAATTATACATTTCAAAGGAGGACTTTTGTCCGATGGAAAATCCTACACAACCAAGCGGTAGAAAATTATCAAAAGTATTCATCTATGCTTCCATAATCGTGGGAATCATGGTGGTCCTCGGTGCCGTTTTCCCGGACCGGTTTGGCCAGGTCACCGGCAATGTCGGTTCATGGGTCATTGAATACTTCGGCTGGTACTATCTGATCATCACCACATTGATGGTCTTCTTCTGCATCTTCCTCGTCTTCAGCCCGATCGGTAAATTGAAACTCGGCAAACCGTACCATAAGCCGGAATTCCGGACCATCTCATGGCTCGCCATGCTGTTCAGTGCCGGAATGGGGATTGGTCTCGTATTCTACGGTGCAGCGGAACCGATCCAGCACTATATGGGGCCGCCGACGGCCGACCCTGAAACGGATGCCGCCATGGTGGAGGCGTTGCGTTCAACCTTCTTCCACTACGGTTTCCACGCATGGGCGATGTACGGCGTCGTTGCCCTCGCCCTCGCATATTCACAGTTCAGGAAAGGCGAGGTCGGTCTTCTTTCCAAGACGCTTCGACCGATACTTGGTGATCGTGTCGATGGTCCGATCGGCATTGCTGTCGACGTACTTTCCGTGTTCGCAACCATCATCGGTGTCGCCGTATCCCTTGGTGTCGGCACACTGCAGATCAATGGTGGATTGAACTACCTCTTTGGTCTGCCCATCAACATCATGGTCCAGGGCATCATCATAGCAGTCGTTACATTCCTGTTCCTGATCAGTGCGTGGAGCGGACTGAGCAAGGGAATCCAGTACTTGAGCAACCTGAACATGGGGCTTGCAGGTATTCTTCTCATTGCTGTACTCATCCTCGGTCCGACGATGATGATCCTCAACATGATGAATACATCGACAGGTGCCATGCTCGATACATTCCTTTATAACAGCCTTGATGTCGCGCCCCTGAACCAGCAGAAGAGCGAGTGGCTCGAAGTATGGACCATCTACTACTGGGGCTGGTGGATGAGCTGGAGTCCTTTCGTCGGTATATTCATAGCAAGGGTCTCCCGTGGTCGTTCAGTGCGTGAATTCGTACTGGCGGTACTGCTTGTACCGACACTCGTCAGCATCGTATGGTTCAGCGTCTTCGGTGTCACAGGCATCGAAGTCGGGAAGACTGTACCAGCCATCTTCGACATGAATGCGGAAACGATGCTGTTCGGTATATTCAATGAGCTGCCGCTGAGCATGGTGCTCTCAGTCATTGCACTGCTGCTCGTTTCATCATTCTTTGTGACTTCCGCCGACTCAGCTACGTATGTACTCGGCATGCAGACGGCATTCGGTTCCCTGCAGCCATCCAACAAGATAAAGATCGTATGGGGAATCGCCCTGTCTTCCATCGCCTTCGTACTGCTGCTGTCAGGCGGAGATACAGGACTTGCCGCACTCCAATCGGCAGCGATCATTTCAGCCTTCCCGTTCAGTTTCATCATCATCTCGATGATGGTGTCCTTCTATAAGGATGCGAATGAAGAGCGTAAATACCTCGGTCTTTCCATAACACCGAACAGGCAGCGCATGAAGGACTATATAGAGAAGTCCAAGCGTGAACGCGCGGAAGAGATAAAAGCCGAGCAGGAAGCCGGCCATGAGCATCAATAGCTTCCTGAACCAGCACCGGATATCCATCCGGTGCTTTTTGTCTATCTGCACCTTATCATTTTACAAACCATGTCATCATAACTGATAATGGTATACAATCAAGTGATATAATGTAACATTTTTTTCACAGAAACCTGAATGGATTCCAGCACCCCGCAATGCGGGGCCCAAAGGATGGTCACCGCCCCCTTCCCTCACATTTATGGCCGGCATCGCCAATTGCTCTGGGAATTTAAAGCTGTATGCCCTTTTCAGTGATGTCCTCTTCATCATCATCCAAATTTTTAATCACCCCCTGCTGAAGAATCTGCACTGGCTAAGAATGGAGAGGGCCCAAAAGAAAGGAGCAGAGGAATGAACGAAAAAATAGACTTAAGAAGCCAACGGAAAAATGAACACGTCAGACATGCCCTCGACCAGCCGTCACAGCCAGGCATGTCCGACTTCGAAAAAATCCGCTTCGTCCACCAGTCCATCCCCTCCGTAAATATGGAAGAGGTTGACCTTTCCACCCGTATCGGCCCTTTTGAGGTTTCACGCCCCCTCTACATTAATGCAATGACCGGGGGAAGTGAATGGACCCGCGAAATCAACCGGAAACTGGCGGAAGTAGCCCGGGCTACCGGACTCCCCATGGCAGTTGGATCCATTCACGCAGCCTTGAAGCACCCTGAGCTTTCGGATTCCTTTACCATTGTCCGGGACAGACATCCCGATGGCATCGTCTTCGCCAACGTGGGTGCAGATGTCTCTTTGGAAGGGGCAAAACGCGCCGTGGAGATGCTCCGGGCGGATGCTCTGCAGATACACATCAATGCACCCCAGGAGCTCATCATGCCTGAAGGCGACCGCAACTTCAAATCATGGCGGGCCAATATCGAAAGTATCGTTGAACATGCCGGGGTACCTGTAATAGTGAAGGAAGTCGGCTTCGGCATGAGCAGTGAGACACTCCAGATACTGAAGGATATTGGTGTAAAATATGCCGATGTGAGCGGCAGGGGCGGCACCAATTTCGCTTCCATAGAAAATACCCGACGTGAGAAGGCTGACATGGCCTACATGAGCGACTGGGGCCTTTCCACGCCCATTTCCCTCCTTGAAGCACAGCCTTTTCTTGAAGATATGGATATCCTGGCAAGCGGAGGCATCAAAACGCCCCTCGATGCCATGAAATGTCTGGCACTCGGGGCGAAAGCCATCGGCATGTCGCGCCTTATGCTGGAACAGGTGGAACACCATGGCATCGAAGCAGCCATCGAACATGTCGAGCAGTTCCACCATCAGATGTGTAAGATATCCATAATGATCAATGCGCAGAATATCGAAGAAATTTCCAGCCGGCCCATTGTCCTGAGTCCAGAGATCATATCATGGCAGAGACAGCGTTCGCTGGATAAGTGAGGAATAGAAAATGACAAAAAAAATTACAGTAATAGGAGCGGGCGTTGCCGGCCTCGCCAGTGCAATACGCCTGCAGAATGAAGGCTACGAAGTCACCATCCTGGAAAAAGGTACAGCGCCGGGAGGCAAGATGAACCGCATCGACCTCGATGGCTATAAATTCGACCTCGGACCGACCATCGTCATGATGCCGGAGTTGTACAGGGAAGTCTTTGAACTTGCAGGACGCGACCCGGAAGACTACATCCCAATGCAGCGTCTCGATCCGATGTACAGCGGTTACTTTGATAACGGTCAAAAGCAGTATCAGGTGACGAATGACCTTGTCAGGAACATAGAAATGTTCGAGGAGATCAGTGATGAGGATGCTGAAGGTTTCATGAGATACTTGAGCGACCTTTACCATCGCTTCAATATCGCCAAAAAGCACTTTCTCCAGCGCCCCTTCAGGAATAAGAAAGACTTCTATAATCCCTTCATGATCGGACAGGGCATGAAGCTCAAAACATTGAACAATGCTGAGAATCTGATGAAGAAATACATCAAGGACAAGCGCATGAGACAGATGATCAGCTTCCAGACCCTCTATATCGGCATCTCCCCCTTCAAAGGGCCTTCGCTCTATACGATCATTCCAATGATAGAGTTCCTCTATGGCGTGTGGTTCATCAAAGGCGGCATGCGTACGATGGCCTCCGGCATGGAGCGCCTATTCAAGGAGATGGGCGGTAAAATCGAATATGGGACCAGCGTGGACCATATCGTCATAGAAGACAAAGAGGCAGTGGGTGTATCGGCAGAGGGGCGCTTCATGCCTTCAGACTATGTCATGTGCAATGCCGATTTCCCCTATGCAATGAAGCACCTGGTCAGGGAACCGGAGCATAAAGGGAAGTATCAGGATGAGAAAATCGATAGGATGGACTACTCCTGCTCCTGTTTCGTACTCTACCTGGGTATGGACAGGAAGTACCCCGAAATCGACAATGTACACAACTTCGTATTTTCTGAAGATCTTGATGCAAACATCAACGGCATCTTTGACGGGGAAATGCTCGAGGATCCTTCCCTCTATATGTATATCGCTTCAAAAATGGATGAATCCCTTGCACCGGAAGGTAAAGACGGCCTCTACATCCTCATGCCCGTCTCAGACACATCCACGATGGAATATGAATGGACCGATGAAGTATCCAGAATGTACCGGGACAAGATCATCCGTAAGATCAGTATGCTGCCGGGCATGGAGAATTTCGAGCAGGAGATCATTTCCGAAACGATGATGACACCCTTGGAGTTCGAAGGGCGCTTCAATGCATATAACGGAGCAACATTCGGCCTCAGGCCTACACTCACACAGAGCAATCATCTGAGACCGCAAAGCAAGGCGACACATTGCGAGAATCTTTATTTCACTGGAAGCAGTACACACCCGGGTGCAGGTGTGCCGATTGTTCTCCTGTCTTCCAAGATTGCGGTCGAAGAGCTGCTGAAAGACGATAACCACCGATAGGAGATGTCGATATGACCAATGATTACACCTTCTCGCTCGAGAATGACTACAAACATTGCCAATCTTTGATCAGACAGCACTCCAAAAGTTTCTATTACGCCTTTTCCAGCCTGCCTGAACCGGATGCCAACGCCGTATACGCCATCTATGCTTTCTGCAGGATCGCCGATGACGCAATAGATCAGGCAGAGGACATGAAGGCCCGGGTCGCCAATCTCAGAAGACTCGAGGCGGAGCTTGATGCATTTGTTGCAGGAGACACCCCCGAGGCTTCAATGTGGCGTGCACTCAAGGATGTGACCGCCCGTTATGAAATTGATTCCTCCATGCTCTATGCCCAGATCAAAGGCCAGGAGATGGACATCCACTTCGAACAGCCCGAAAGCATGGACGACCTCATTCACTACAGCAATCATGTTGCAGGTTCTGTCGGGAGGCTGCTGCTTCCGATTTTAAGTGATGACCTGTCCCAGGATCGGAAGCGGAGTGCAGAGAAACTTGGTGTCGCCATGCAGATCACCAACATCCTCCGGGACATTGGTGAGGATATCAGGGAACATGGACGCATATATGTACCCGAAACCCTTCTTGACCGGTATGGTTGTCCCGTGTCACAACTCGAAAAAGGGACGATCGACGATGCCTTCATAAATATGTGGGAGCATCTCGCAGTTGAGGCGGAAACGCTCTATGACGACTTCAGGGAGGAAGTCATACATTACAAGCAGGAGGCGAGGCTCCCGCTTCTCGTCTCACTCTCAGTCTATCGCGAAATACTGAATGAGGTGAGGAGCAACGGTTATGACTGCTTCACAAAACGCAATGCCGTGCCCATGACACGTAAAATGAAGATCAGGAATGAGGAAAGCCGGTTTCTCAAAAATCTTAAGGATATATAGGAAGGGAGGGACAGCATGTCTGAAAATAAAACAGCACTAGTCATCGGTGGAGGGCTCGGCGGCCTGTCCGCAGCAATCACATTGAAGCAGAAGGGGTTCGATGTGTCGCTCTACGAAAAGAATGATCATCTCGGCGGCAAGCTGAACCGCCATGAACAGGATGGATTCGGATTTGACTTGGGCCCATCGCTCCTTACCATGCCCTATATTTTCGAGCGTCTTTTTTCAGGCAGTGGTAAAAGTATGAAGGACTATGTCGAAATCAGTGAAGTCCCAATGCAGTGGCGGTCATTTTTCACAGATGGCACCCACATCGATCTTTATGCGGACCTTGAAAAGATGGCACAGAAAAACCCCCAACTCACCAATGAAGATATTGCAGAGTACAGTGATTTTCTCGCCTATGCCGGTAAGATCGATCGTCTGACCCTGCCCGGATACTTCGAAAAAGGCTTTGACGATATCCGCTCCATCATCCGTTTCCACGGACCGCTCACGGCTCTCCGCGGCTTTGATTATTTCTCCAGCATGCAGCAGGGCATCAACAGGCATGTCAGTCATCCTCATATGCGCGATATGCTCGGTTATTTCATCAAGTATGTCGGTTCAAGCGCCTATCGTGCACCAGCTGTCCTCAATATGATGGCACACATGCAGCATGAACAGGGCGTATGGTATGTCAAAGGCGGCCTGCACAGACTTGCCGAAGGGATTGCCCGGCTGGCGCGAGATATCGGCGTAGATATACATACCGGCCACTCGATCAGGACCGCCATAACCGATGGGAGTGGACATATCCAATATATCGTGCTCTCAGATGGCAGCAGGAGAAGTGCCGATTACATCATCTCCAATATGGAAGTATTGCCGTTCTATCGCCATGTGCTGGATCAACCTCCGCGTAATATGGCGAAACTGGAGAATAAATTTGAGCCGGCAAGCTCAGGACTTGTACTCCACCTTGGCATAGACCGGACCTATCCACAGCTTGGTCACCACAACTTCTTCTTCTCGGCAGACTCCAGGAAGAACTATAGGGAAGTGTTCGAGGAAAAGGTTCTGCCGACGGACCCGACCATATACCTCGTCAACACAAATAAGACCGATGCCGAACAGGCACCGGCCGGGCATGAAAACCTGAAAATACTCCCCCATATCCCTCCGCTCCAGAAAAAGGAATACACCAAGGCCGACTATCTTGCATTCAGGGAGATCGTACTTGAAAAACTGGAGAAGATGGGGCTCGATGGCCTACGTGATCATATCGTTTCAGAGTATATGCTCACACCCCACGATATCGAATCCCTCTATTTTTCAGATCACGGGGCAATCTACGGAACGGTCTCCGACCGAAGAAAGAACAAGGGATTCAAGCATCCGAAGCAGTCAAAACATATTGATAACCTTTATTTCGTCGGTGGAACTGTGAATCCTGGAGGCGGCATGCCGATGGTCACATTAAGCGGCCAGCAGGTCGGGGCGATGATTTCAGAAAAAGAAAGAAGCGGCAGATAGCATGATCTGGCATCTCATCTGGATTCTTCTCCTTACAATATGCCTCATCTCTGGCTTCCTCATCTATAGAAACCCCCGTTTCATCGGCAGCAGCCGCTCGACTGAAGAAAATATCAGCATCATCATCCCCGCCCGGAATGAAGCCCATAACCTCACGGCGCTGCTCGACAGCATCCATATGCAGACGTATAAAAATTGGGAAGTCATCATCGCAGACGACGGATCGACGGATGGCACACGCAGAGTAGGCGAAGCATCCGGTGCAACAGTGATCGATGTGCCGGAGGATGAATGGCGGGGCAAGAGTCATGCCTGCCACTATGCGGCCAGGCATGCCCGATATGGGATCCTCATCTTCATGGATGCGGATACTGCATTTACCGATGCCGATTCACTCTCCCGCATCAGGAGGCAATATCATCTGCAGGAGGATAGGGGGGTCCTGTCGATACAGCCGTTCCATCAGACGGTACGGTTCTACGAAACTTTGTCGGCAATCTTCAATATCGTCACCATCACAGGAATGAACATCTTCTCGGCTTTTGGTGAAAGGATGCAGACCAGTACGGTATTTGGCCCCTTCCTCATGACAAATAGAAGAGACTACGCGGCCACTGGCGGCCATATGAATGCAAAGGAAACACTGATAGAGGGCATGGGCATCTACAGAGGATACCATGATGTGGATCTGCCGATCACCCTCTACATGGGGCACGGCGTATTGCAGTTCAGAATGTATCCGGAAGGGCTGCACTCCGTGGTCAAAGGGTGGCAGAAGCATATTGCCTCGGGCGCCGAAAATACCGAAGCTTCAGTTATGGCTCTGATCATGCTGTGGCTCAGTGGAACAATCATTGCGCCTATCTATCTGGTGACTACAGCCATATGGCATATCGAGACCCTCCTCCTGCCTTCTGCATTCTATATATTCTATGCACTGCAGTTCATGTGGATGGCAAGAAAGGTGATACGCCTCCCATGGTACAGCCACATTCTCTATCCCTTGTATTCACTATTCTTTTTCCATGTATATGCACGGTCTTTCATACAGACTCATATAACGAAGAAAGTGGAGTGGAAGGACCGAAAGATCGATTTGAAAAAGCGGAAATGATATTCCCCGGGAAATAATAAATGGAGAGTCCTAGGACTCTCCATTTTTCTTCTTCTCTTTAAAACTATGCGCTCCCTTAAGAATGCCGATGACACCTTCAGTACTGTAGTTCAGATCTTCGGTGATCGTTTTGAAGCCGACATTCTTGTTTCCGTCTATATGATAGAGGACGACATCATCATCCGTAATGGAATCCGATTCGGAAGCATCTACTTCAGTAATTTCATGATCGTCTATGAACAGGTTGAACCAGTAGTATGTGTAGTTTTCGTCAAATAGTATATGGTGCTTGATCTCAGGTTCAACACGACGTCTCTTCTTGTCACTGTCGATCGGGTATGGGAACATCTTTACATTCTTGAGCCCGAATTCCTGTGACATTTCATTGAAGGCCAGGTGGTTGAAAGTATATGACCGCGTTGTCAGCAGACACTGATTATATGGTGTCAGGTCTGTCTGTATGCGCTCATCTTCAGAGAGCAGGTTACCATCAAACGTCTCCAACCCGCGTTCCTTGGCCCGTTTTGGATTGGAATTGAGAAGATCCGATATGAGTACAGGAATCTCATGATCCTGCAGACGTTCTGCGAGTTCAAGAGAAAATCTGTTTTCCCCGATGATGATGACGCCTGGAGCTTCTGTACTTGAAAGTTTGAGGAATTTGCTCAACGGTTTGAAGCTGAAGCCATAGATGACCACTGTTACAAAGACGAATCCAAATGTCACCGGCACAATATGATCTGCCATCTCGACCTCCTGGGCGATGAAAAGTCCCGCAAAGAACTCCGCCACTGCCAGGGCAACGATGCCCCTCGGCGCTACAAAAGAAACGAATGCACGCTCCTTGAAGGCAATCCCTGAGTTTATTGTCGATAGAAGGATGTATGCCGGGCGTATTATGAGGATCATGACAATACAGAAGATGACCAGCTGCCAGCTGATGACTTCATTGAGCACTTCCCTGGTCAATGACGAAGTGATCAGTATGAAGACTGTGGAAACCAGTATGAGTGTCATCTCATCAATGAAATGATCTGATTCCTTGTAGATCAGACTATGATTTTTGAGTCTTGCCATCACAAGCCCGAATATCGTGACAGCGAGCAGTCCGGATTCATGAAGCACTGCATCACTGAGGCTGAAGATGAGCAGTATGAAGACGAATTGGACCGGGGCCATCAGGTTCTGTGGGACGAAATCCCATTTTATCAGCCATCTGAAAAGATAGGATGCACCAAAGCCAAGGACGAAGGCCACCGCAAATCCGAGGATATACTCCATGAAATATCCCAGCCCGAATCCTTGATCTATCATCTGGAAAACATAAAAAGCAAATAGGGCAAATAACGGACCCACAGGGTCCAGAATGATGCTTTCCCATTTCAATATCGAGTTTACGGAGTTCTTCACCTTCGCTTGCTTGAGCAATGGCTGGATGACAGTGGGGCCTGTCACAATGAACAGTCCGCCGAGTACAAATGAAATGGATAACGGCAAGTCCAATATGAAGTACATGGCCAGTGCGCCCATTACCCAGGCCAGTACAGCACCGATGGTGATGATCCTCGCAATCGCCTTGGAAACACCAGGAAGCTCCCGGTAATCCAGGTTGCTGCTGCCTTCAAACAAGATGATGGCGACCGCAAGCGATACGATTGTGCTGAAGAGTTCGCTCCCCATCATCTGCTCCGGGTTGACCAGCTGGAATATTGGACCGACGAGCAGTCCTGCGATGGACATGACCACAATCGCCGGCCATTTGATCATTGCCGCCACCCACTGGCTCAGTATGCCGAGACCGATGAACAATACGATCAGCAGCATTAATGGCACTTCTATATTCATTGCACTCACCCTTTCTCCCGTTGAGCAAAATATCATCTAATGTAAAAGTACAGCAAAAGCATAAAAAAAGACAGATACAAAGCCTGTAGAGGATTTTGTATCTGTTCTTTACCCTATTATTTCTATTTTACAATCATAACAGGAATATTCGCACGTTTTGCCACTTTGTGGCTGACGCTTCCAAGCACCATTTCCTGGAGGCTGTTCAGTCCTCTTGTACCAAGTACGACTACATCGTAATCCCCGGAGTTTGCGACTTTCACTACTGCTTCCTTCGGTTCTCCATGTTCGAATGCCGTCTCATAATTGATGCCGTTTTCTTCGAAAAAGTTTGTTATATCCGAAATTTTCTCCAGACGCTCACGCTCCAGGCTCTTGCTGTTGGAGCCGTGCAGCACATCAGATTTGGAATCCGAATATCCGATTACATTTAAGATCGTGACTGTTGCCCCTTCATTGTAGAACTTCCTGATTTCCTGTGCTGCCCTGAAGCTGTTCTCGGAGCCATCTGCAGCGAGTAATATTGATTTGTACATCATTGACCCTCCCTATACCAGTTCTTCTTTATTAATCATACTGAGTTCGTTGATGATTTTACGGCTGTCCTTATTCAAGTTTCTAATGTATACCTGATTATCCTTCCGCCTCATTTTGGTGATCATCGTATCGATCGCATCGACACCAGAGTCATCCCAGATATGTGCATTTGTAAAATCGAGTTCAATCATCCTGTGCTCATCATCGAGATCGATCTGGTTCATCATCGTGTCTACAGAGGCGAAGAAGACCTGACCATCGATGTGGTAGTTCACTTCATTCCCCGACTCAGTCTTCTCCACTTCAACATTGGAAATCTTCGTCGCAAAGAAGAGGGCACTGAGTATGACCCCGGCGACCACACCGATGGCCAGGTTGTGTGTCATCAGCACGATTGAAACGGTCACGACCATGACGACGACATCCGTCCTCGGGGCTCTCGTCATATACTTGAATGAACCCCAATCGAACGTTCCGATCGACACCATGACCATGATGCCTGCCAGAATCGGCATCGGCACCTGAACGACGAGGTCGCCAAGGACGATGATGAGGAAGATCAGCACCATCCCCGCAGTAAAGGTGGACAAACGTGTCGTTGCACCAGACCTTACGTTGATGATGGACTGGCCGATCATTGCACATCCTCCCATGCCGCCGAAGAAGCCGGCGATGATGTTGGATATACCCTGACCACGGGATTCACGGTTCTTGCTGCTGTAGGAGTCTGTGGCATCATCGACGATCTTCGCGGTAAGCAGACTTTCCACCAGACCAACGATTGCCATTGAAATCGAGAATGGCAGGATGATCCGGAGTGTTTCCAATGTGTACGGAACATCCGGAATGATGAAACTTGGGAGTGAACGCTCGATGGCTCCAAGGTCTCCTACAGTCCTGACATCGGCACCCATGTACAGATATAGCGCCGTCAGCACGACAATGGCGATGAGTGGTGCCGGTACCGCCTTGAAGAAACGCGGAACAACATAGACGATGAGCAGTGTTACGCCTACATAGAGGTAAGTGGAAATTGAAATCCCAAAGATGTGTTCGATCTGTGACATGAATATCATGATGGCAAGTGCATTGACGAAGCCGAGCATCACCGATTTCGGTATGAACTTCATCAGTTTCCCAATCTTAAGTATACCGAGGATCAGCTGGATCAGTCCCATGAGCAGCGTTGCAGCCAGCAGATATTCGACTCCATATTCCCTGACCAGTGGGGTTACCAGCAGGGCGATTGCCCCCGTTGCGGCGGATATCATGGCTGGGCGGCCGCCCAGTATCGAAATGGATACCGCTATGATGAATGAGGCATACAATCCGACCATCGGATCGACCCCTGCGATGATCGAGAAGGCGATCGCTTCCGGAATAAGGGCAAGCGCCACTACAATACCGGCCAGAATATTCGTTTTTGGATCAGTGAGCCATTCTTTCTTTAAAGTCTCTATCATTTTTTACGCTCCTATTTTATAATCATAGAGCCTATTATAATCACTGAAGTTTCAAATGTATACCCCTTTTTGAAATTATAAGTGATATAGTTGAAATCTAGGAGTGTGTAATATGAACTATGGATATGCCCGGCCAGTGGAACTCATCGACTCCATGGACGCGCAGGAGCAGAAATTGGCAGAACATGCCGAAAAACTGTACCTGGAAGACCATAATGACAATAAAAAACGGACACAGCTCAATGCCCTGCTGTCAGCAATGAAGGCTGGCGACACCCTTTATGTGACAGATCTTTTCATATTGGCGGATTCCACAAAACAGCTCGTCGACCTGGTCAATACAGCGTCTGCCAAGGAAACAGCCATCATTATACTGAACAAGGGACTCTCCATAGATTCGGAGACCTCCCTCACCTTCAGCGCTTCACTCAACCTCATCTCCGAATTCCAGAGTGACATCGTCAAGTTCAGAACCCGTCTCGGCATGACCGAGGCATCATCCAAAGGCAAGCCGCTTGGCCGTCCGAAACGCAGTGATGATAACATTAAAAAAGCGATAGAGATGTACATGTCGAAAAAGTTCACACTTGATGAAATCAAGAAAGAGACGAATATCAGTCGTGCGACACTCTACCGCCACCTCGACCTGTAGATGAATATGGAGGAAGGACATTATGTCCTTCCTCTATACTTTTCTCATGTGCCCCTGTATCACCGCACTCTTGCCCTGATGCATCCTGCCCTCGTTGCGTCGGAGGATCTCTTCCTTGAGAGTCACGATTTCGACGTTGTATTTTTCAAGCTCCCGTCTAAGACCCTCCACATCATAGAGCATATGGATGTCCTTTGGCCCGCCTGTCTGGAATTCTATCTGCCGCTTCGAATACAGTTCAAAGACGATCTCTCCACCCGGCTTCACTGTCCCCACCAAATTTTTGATCATTTCTTCCTTGCCGTCCGATGGCACATGTCCGAAGACATTGATGCTGATGTCATACTCACCCTGAGGCAGTGCATCCGTCTCCGTAATATCGACAAGATGGGTTGTGACAACAACTCCCGCCTCCTGTGCCAATCTCCGGGTTTTATCTAGACCCACCCGTGAGTAGTCAAAGGCAGTGACATCATATCCAAGGTTCGCCATATATACAGCATTGCGTCCCTCACCTTCAGCGAGCATTGCAACTTTTCCATGTCCCTCTTTATCAAAGATGGACTTTATCCATTCATTCGGTTCCTTCCCATAGATGTATTCCTCTTCGTCAAACTTCTCGTCCCAATGATTCATGCAGATCCTTCTCCTTTCTTTCTTCCCTTACTCCATCAATCCTCTTCTACCCTGATGTCACCTATAATAATTGAGCAAAGGGCTGTAGAAAAGAGAGCAATCAATATCTTTGAATACACTTCCGGAGACCTCTAGAATATTAACCGTGAAAGTATTTCAATTGGAGGAATATCATATGAAGAATGAACAGATTGTTCTCGCAAAAAGGCCTGAAGGTGTGCCCGGGGATGATGTATTCAGATTTGAAGATATCGATGTGAGGGAGCCATCCGATGGAGAAGTGATGATCAGACCAATATATGTATCCGTCGACCCGTATATGCGTGGACGCATGTCCGATGCCAAGTCGTATGTCGCACCATTCGAAATCGACAAGCCGTTCCACGGCCATGTAGTCGGTGAAATAATGAAATCGAAGAATGATGCATTCGAAAAAGGTGATCATGTTGTCGGCGTACTGCCATGGCAGCGTTATATCACCGTTACACCGGATAATGTATCAAAAATCCAGAATACGGATGTACCGCTTCACCTCTACTTGAGCACCCTCGGCATGACCGGCCAGACAGCCTACCATGGCCTGCTGAAAATCGGCCAGCCTAAAGAGGGGGAAACGGTCGTCGTCTCTGCCGCTTCAGGTGCTGTCGGGTCCGCCGTTGGCCAGATTGCCAAAATAAAAGGCGCACGTGTCGTAGGCATCGCCGGCGGAGAAGAGAAGGTCAACTATCTGACTGAGACCCTCGGTTTTGATGCCGGTGTCGATTATAAGGCGGATGATTTTGCTGAGACATTTGAAGCTGCAGTGCCTGACGGTGTCGACGTCTACTTTGAGAACGTCGGCGGAGAGGTCTCTGATGTCGTGCTCGAGCACCTGAACACATTTGCCCGTGTACCGGTATGCGGTACCATCTCCAGCTACAACAACAGGGAGGATGACATCGGACCGCGCATCCAATGGATCCTCGTCAAGACGCAGGCGTTGATGCAGGGATTCATCGTCGGCAATTATGCAGATGACTTCGAGTCTGCAGGCAGACAGCTTGCCGAATGGGTGCAGGAAGGCAGAATCCACACGGAAGTGACTGTGGAAGAAGGATTCGAAAACATTCCGGGTGCCTTCAGGAATCTCTTCGAAGGCAAGAACCTGGGCAAACAGGTAGTGAAAATAGAAGGATAGACAAAGAAGACGCACCCCTCGGTGCGTCTTCTTTTGCTTTAACCATAATCCATTACTGTCCCACTTTCCAAAGAGTGGGGGACATCGATGACCCTTTGATTGAGTGACCCGCGAAAAGGGATGTTAGGCCGGTAGAGCCGGTCTACGAAAGGGCCGTCGACCAGTACATCCACCTCTTTAAGCATCAGGTGCCGCCTTGGATCATTTACCAGATATTCGAACATGAACCCGCTCCAGACCCAAATCGACTTTGTCCTTTCAAAACGGGCACGGAACCGGCTGATGATTTCAGTCGCAAGGGCCATATTGCAGAAAGGCTCGCCGCCCAAGATGCTGAGCCCCTCAATATAGTCCGCTTCGCAGTATGCAAGGATGTCTTCTATCGCATCTTCCGTACATAATTCACCGTACGTGAACCTTTGGGCGTGAAGGTTATAGCATCCCGGGCAGCTGAAAGGGCAGCCTGAGAGATAGATGCTGCATCGCACCCCCTCACCATCGACGAAGCTGCGCGGCTCCACTTTGGCAAGATGATGACGTCCTTCATAGATCTTCAAAGCCTGCATCATGAATCACTCATATGCTTGACACGGGCCTTGATTTCCTTATGCCGCCCCTCGATCGTCGGTCGGTTTACAGGATTGCCCAGGTAGCCGCATGTGCGTTTGACGACATCAACGGTATCAGGATCCTGATTGCCGCAGTTCGGGCATCTGAATCCATTTTCCGTCGTTTCGAAGTCACCATCATAGTGGCATTCATAGCAGTGGTCGATCGGTGTATTGGTGCCCAGGTATCCTACTTTGTCATAGGAATAATCCCAAACCGCTTCCAGAGCTTTGAGGTTATGCGTCATCTTCGGATACTCGCAGTAGTGGATGAAGCCGCCACTCGCAATTTCAGGGTAGTCCTTTTCAAATTCGATCTTCTCAAACGGCGTTATATCCTTACGGACATCATAGTGGAATGAGTTCTGGTAGTATCCCTTATCCGTTATATGCTCGATATCGCCAAACCGCTTCTGATCCAGGCGGCAGAAACGATCTGTCAGAGATTCACTCGGTGTACCGTACACGCTGAAGAATATATCATAATCCTCTGTCCATTCCAGCTGGTACTGTTTCATCTCCTTCAGTATTTCAATTGTGAACGCCTTGGCCCGTGGGTCGCTCTCCCAATCCGGCCCGTAGAATACCGTCGCCGCTTCATAAAGGCCTATATATCCCATCGACAGTGTACAACGCTTATTTCTAAAAACATCCATCACATCCTCACCCGGTTCAAGCCGGATGCCGAAAGCGCCGCTCTTATAAAGGATCGGAGCGTTGTCGCTGACTACCGATTTGAGACGTTCGACCCTGCTCAGTAGGGCATCATGCATCAGCCACATCTTCTCATGGAAAATCTCCCAGAAGGTGGCTTCATCCCCGCCAGATTCAATCGCGATCCTTGGTACATTGAGCGTGACGACACCCAGGTTTGCGCGTCCACTGTTGATGAAGGTGCCGGACGCATCCTGCCAGCTCGGGAGGAATGAACGGCAGCCCATCGGTGCCTTGAAATCACCGAGCAGCTCCACAGTCCTGTCATAGTTCAGGATATCCGGATACATCCGTTTCGCAGAGCATTCCAGGGCCAGCTGTTTGATGTCGTAATTCGGATCCTCCGGAAAGAAGTTGACACCCTTTCGGATGGAGAAGACCAATTTCGGGAAGATCGCCGTGAACTTCTGATCACCGATGCCTTCGATACGCGTATTGAGTATCGCACGCTGGATATACCTGCTGTATTTGTCGGTACCAAGGCCGAAACCGATTGTGACGAAAGGCGTCTGCCCATTTGACGTGTAGAGGGTATTGATCTCATACTCAAGGCTCTGTATGGCATCTTTTACGTCTTTCTTCACACGTGCTTCCACATATGCTTCAATCTTGTCCTCCTGCACGTATTCCTGCGCTACAGCACGATGATGCACTTCGTTCTTCTCTGCATAGGCGCTCAACACTTCATCTATCCGGTCTACTGTACAGCCTCCATATTGGCTGCTGGAGACATTCGCGATGATCTGTACAATCTGTGCTGTTGCCGTCTGTATCGACTTTGGGGAGACCACTTTCGCATTGCCCATCTGGAATCCCTTCGCAAGCATTCCCTTTATATCGATCAGGCAGCAGTTCGTCATCGGCTGGAAGGGATGGTAGTCAAGGTCATGAAAATGTATATCCCCTTCAGCGTGTGCTTTTGCGACATGTTCCGGCAGCATCCGCTCCAATGCAAATGATTTGGCGACGACACCGGCGATCAAATCCCTGAAAGTGTTGAAGGTTCTGCTGTCCTTGTTCGCATTCTCATGCACAATCGATGGGTCGAACTCCAGCAGTTGTGCAATGTCATTATCCAATGTATTCATAAGATCACTCCAGACGCTATATATTGTGCTTCATACAGAAAGCTAACACAATATATTGTCTTTTTAGATCTTTCGAATGCATTGTCTAATTTCCGACAAAAAGATATGAAGGATTATTGAAACATAAAAAATACGTCTTCCCATCGGAAGACGCATTTTTCATTAGGCAAATATACCGTCTATTTTTTCTATATCAGATTGCGTCAGTTCAACTTCCGCCGCTTTGATGTTGGACCTGATCTGTTCACCATTCTTGGCTCCCGGAATGAGGACATCGACAGAAGGGCGGGTCAAATAGAAGGCCAGGACGATATGGGCGACTTCTTCCCCTTTTTCAGCCGCAATTTCCTTGAGCTGATCGACTTTCTTCAAGTTTTCCCTGAACTGGTCCTCCTTATAGAAGGGCAGGTTCGCCCGGAGATCCTCGAACTTCGTATTCTCGTCATATTTGCCTGCGAGGAGCCCTGCAGCCAGCGGGAAGTATGGAATGAAGGTAATCTGATGCTCTGCCGTATATTTCAGCAGATCCTCCTCGGCAGAGCGGTCGAGCAGGTTGTACTGACCCTGATAGACATCCACATGACCGTCCTTATCGGCTTCCTTCAGCTGTTCAAAGGAGAAGTTGGAGACACCGATGGCACGTATCTTGCCCGCTTCCTTCAATTCCGCAAGTGCCTGAACCGCTTTATCCTTCGGCGTCTCCTCATCCGGAGAATGGATGTAGAAGAGATCGATGTAGTCCGTCTGCAGACGCTCTAATGCTTCATCCACCGCCTGCTTGAGGAACTCCGGTGAATTGTCGAGGGTCGTATTGCCATCTTCATCCATCCGATGGGCAGCCTTTGTCGCCACCACGACATCCTCACGCCTGTATTCCTTCAGCACCTCACCAATCAGCTCCTCGGAACGTTTCGGCCCATACATATGGGCTGTATCAATCAGAGTGACACCGGCATCGATGGCGTCCCTGACCACCTGGCGGCCTTCCTCTTCATCGAGGTTCTTATACAGGTTGTGTCCACCGACTGCATTGGCACCAAGCGCAATCGGATGTACTTTGATTCCTGATTTTCCAAGCTCAACATGCTGTGTCATTACAAACACTCCTTTAATGGGTTTCCACCCCAATCATAGTCATCAGGTATGCCTTATTCAACTCCAGTGCTCAGAAAAAAGCCGGAACACTGGGTTCCGGCTTTCTGGATCTTGTCATGCAGTTACGGGTGTCAGTCCCTTGAAGTCCACAAGCTGGTAGGCCGCCTCGACATCCACATCACTTGGAGGGTCTACATCATTCAATTCATAGGGGACGCCGAGTGCCTGCCATTTGTGGACACCGAGCTGATGATAAGGGAGGATTTCGAACTTCTCGACATTATCCAGTGAATTGATGAATCTGCCGAGATTGATGAGGTCCTCCGCATCATCTGTCAGGCCCGGAACGAGGACATGCCTGATCCAGACAGGCTGATGATGCGCCGCCAGCATTTCTGCAAATTTGAGTATATGGGTATTCGGGCGCTTCGTCAGGCGGATATGCTTTTCATTGTCTATATGCTTCAAGTCGAGGAGTATGAGGTCAGTGTATTTGAGGAGCGCCTCCATGCCTTCCATGAAAGTTTTCGAATCATTTGCGCATCCTGCTGAAGTATCGATGCATGTATGGATCCCTTCAGCCTTCAGCAGTTTGAACAGTTCGGTCAGAAAAGGCAGCTGGAGAAGCGGTTCTCCCCCGCTTACTGTAACGCCCCCGCCTGAAGCTTTGAAGTAGGGGATATAGGGTCTGATCTCCTCGACCATCTCCTCTGCCGTCACCACTCTTGCGGCGCCCCGTGTCTTCCAAGTATCCGGATTATGGCAGAACAGGCACCTGAGCACACATCCCTGTGTAAACAATACGTAGCGCAGACCAGGTCCGTCGAGCGTGCCGAGACTTTCTACAGAATGAAGATTCCCTTTGATCATAATAAACCCCTGCCTCTTTTAATGATTTCTACATTCTTTCGTGGAATGTACGTGCGATGACATCGAGCTGCTGCTCGCGCGTCAGTTTGATGAAGTTCACGGCATATCCGGATACCCGGATGGTCAGCTGTGGATATTCTTCCGGGTGATCCATGGCATCAATCAGCGTCTCCCTGTTGAACACGTTGATGTTCAGGTGGTGGCCGTGCTGCATGGCGTAGCCATCAAGGATGCCGACCAGGTTCAGTTCCTGTATCCGCTCTTCCTTGCCAAGGGATTTAGGTACGATGCTGAATGTGTTTGAGATGCCGTCCCTGCAGCTGTCGTACGGCAGTTTGGCGACGGAAGAGAGGGAAGCGAGCGCCCCTTTCTGATCCCGCCCATGCATCGGGTTCGCACCCGGCGCAAAAGGTTCACCGGCTTTTCGTCCATCCGGTGTATTGCCGGTCTTCTTGCCGTAGACGACATTTGAGGTGATGGTGAGGACGCTCATGGTATGCTCCGAGTCGCGGTATGTCCTATGCTTCCTCAGTTTCGTCATGAAGCGTTCCACGAGTTCGATTGCGATGTCGTCGACCCGCGCATCATTATTGCCGTACTTCGGATAATCGCCTTCAACTTCAAAGTCGACGGCGACACCTTCTTCATTGCGGATCGGTTTCACTGTGGCGTACTTGATGGCCGACAGTGAATCGGCAACGACCGACAGTCCTGCGATGCCTGTCGCCATCGTACGGTGGACATCTGTATCATGCAGCGCCATCTCAATCCTTTCGTAGCTGTACTTATCGTGCATATAGTGGATGACATTCAGGGAATTGATGTAGACTCCAGCGAGCCATTCCATCATTTCGTCGAATTTCCTATCCACTTCACCATAATCAAGCACTTCAGAAGTGACAGGCGAGAACCCAGGAGCGACCTGGACGCCGGATTTTTCATCCCTTCCGCCATTGATTGCGTAGAGCAGGGTCTTGGCCAGGTTCGCACGGGCGCCGAAGAACTGCATCTGCTTCCCGATTCTCATTGCGGACACACAGCATGCGATGCCGTAGTCATCACCATAGCTCTCCCGCATCAGATCATCATTCTCGTATTGGATGGAGCTTGTCTTGATGCTCATTTTTGCACAATAGGTCTTGAAGTTCGCCGGCAGCTGTTCCGACCACAGTACTGTGAGGTTCGGCTCCGGTGCCGGTCCAAGATTGTCGAGTGAATGCAGGAAACGGAATGAGTTTTTCGTCACAAGTGCCCGGCCGTCGATGCCGACGCCGCCAATGGATTCCGTCACCCATGTCGGATCTCCCGAGAACAGCTCGTTATAGTCCGGTGTACGGGCGAACTTTACAAGACGGAGCTTCATGATGAAGTGATCGATGATCTCCTGCACCTCTTCTTCAGTCGCAACACCCGCTGCAAGATCGCGTTCTGCGTAGATGTCGAGGAAAGTCGACGTACGGCCCAGACTCATAGCAGCACCGTTCTGTTCTTTGACCGCTGCAAGATAGGCAAGATATGTCCACTGGACCGCTTCCCTGAAATCTTGTGCCGGACGGCTGAGGTCGAAGCCATATATTTCCCCGAGTGCTTTCAATTCACCCAGTGCACGATACTGTTCCGACATCTCCTCACGCAGACGGATGACATCTTCCGTCATGACGGTCGTCATGCTGTCGAATTCATCCTTCTTCTCCTTCATGAGGAAATCTATGCCGTAAAGCGCCACTCTCCGGTAATCTCCGATGATGCGTCCGCGGCCGTATGCATCAGGCAGTCCTGTAATGATGCCCGCCTTGCGGCATGCCAGCATCTCCTTCGAATAGGCATCGAATACACCCTGGTTATGCGTCTTGCGGTAGTCGGTGAATATGCTCTCCGTCTCCTTGTCGAGCTCATAGCCATAAGCTTCGCATGCCGCTTTCGCCATACGGATGCCGCCGAATGGCTGCATGGAGCGTTTGAATGGGGCATCCGTCTGCACCCCTACAATCGTTTCCAGCTTCTCATCCAGGTAACCCGCATCATGGGAAGTGATCGTCGATACGGTCTTCGTATCCATGTCCCACATGCCGCCACGTTCGCGTTCTTCTTTGGACAATTCCAGCACCTGCTTCCACAGGCGTTCCGTCGCTTCCGTCGGGCCTGACAGAAATTCATCCGTTCCTTCATACAATGTATAGTTCAGCTGGATGAATTCCCTGACATCCACTTTCCTGTTCCAGCGTCCTTCTCTGAAACCTTCCCATGCATCTGTTCTTTGAACTTTTTCCTTCAACATGAACATCCCTCCAAATGATTGTTCAATATATCACAAGTAAAGTATATCATTATCGTGAATTAATTCACATATAATTATAAAAAAGTTGTGTCGATTCTGCGTCGATATTGATTTATCCATTTGTAGAGCTTTCTGGAAATATGAGACAATCAATTAAAATCCACAGGAGGCCTCGTTATGACACGATGCACAAATTGCGGCACACAATGGACTTTCAAAGAGAAGTTGAGGAAATCTTTCTCATTGGATAGGGGGATGCCATGCCCCCATTGTGGGGAAGCACAGTACCTGACCAACAGTTACAGGAAGAAAAGCAGCCTGATTACCTTTCTCATGCTTCTGTTATTTTTCCTGCCCAGCTTCTTTAATGCATCCTGGATTGTATTTCTGGCTGTCTTCACCATAACGTTCGCAGCCGGACTGTTCTTGCAGATCCACACCTTTGAACTCACCGATAAGGATGATGAGGATTTTTGGAATGTATAATTTTAAGAGAACAAAAAAGCTGCCCCTGGAGGCAGCTTTCTGTATATCCATGAACACTATCCACTTTCTCCAAACAGCTGCTTGTGCCTCCAGCCGCCGAAATTGTAGTAGGCGAATGCAAATGCGCTGCTGAGTATGAAACTCATGCCCATGCCGATACCGATGCCCACCTCTCCAAACTGGGAGGCGAACAGGGCGGTCAATGGGTACCGCAATATCCAGAAGGAAATGATGTTCAGTGCAAGCACCTGGTACATCGCTCCGGAAGCACGCACGATGCCATTGAGGACGAAGTTCAGTCCAAGGAATGGATAGCAGAGCGCGACGATACGCAAGTACCGGGCCCCAAACTGCACCGCTTCCTCATCCTCTATGAAGAGGCGCATGCCGAATTCCGCAAAGATGATGACGAAGACTGCGACGGCCACCATGAGTCCGAAATTATAGAGGGCGGCATTTTTCGCGATCTGCCTGACACGTGCCCAGTCGTTGATTCCGATGTTCTGCCCGGCCATGCTGTTCACTGCAGTACCGAGTGCCATTGCAGGCAGCATGATCAGACTGTCGAGTCGCTGGGCGGCACTGAAGCCCGCCACCGTCTGCCCGCCGAACTGGGTGACCACACTGAGGATGGCGGCGACACCCGCATGGATGACGGCCATCTGCAACCCGGCAGGAACACCAAGATTGAAGATCAGGCGGACTTCCTTACTGGAAGGCAGCTTTGGCTTTGTGAAAGGAATCAGGTTGTGCTTCACCGAGTAGTAGACGCTGTAGAGGAAAGCGATGCCCTGGGAGGCGACCGTCGATACTGCGGCACCCTCTATACCCATCCCGAAGCCGATCAGGAAGACCGGGGCCAGCGCCGCATTCAGTATGACGGCAACAAGTACGACACGAAGAGGTGTCTTGCTGTCACCGACTGCCCTGAGGACTGTATTCATGAAGTTGTATGCAAAAAGAAAGAACATGCTCAGGAAGCTGATCTGCAGGTAGATTCTTGCCTGACCGAGCAGGTCTTCCGGTGTTCCGATCAGCAGCAGCAACTGTTCCGCGAAGACGAAACCGATGATTCCGAATACCAGCGCCATGCTTGTCATCGTAACGATGAATGCATTGAGATAGGACCTGAATCCCGCTTCATTCTTTTTGCCGTACTGCTGGGAGAGTATGGTGAGTGCAGCGTTGTTGAGCCCCAGTATGAATGATAGGACCGTAATCAGTATCGTCGTTGCAACAGCGACCGCCCCGAGTGCCGATGCACCAAGTATGTTCCCGACCCAAAGGCTGTCCACAATCTGGAAGGAGGTCTGCAGCAGGTTTGTCAGCATGATCGGTCCGGAAAATATGATTAGCGACTTGAGTATCGGTCCACGTGTGAAATCCTGCTGGTTATGTGCCATTATTACACCTTCTATTTATATGATGATAAGTAATTGATGTGTCGTTTATATGCCATTATACAGTTGTATCGCCAAGTATAACGCCACACCCCATATGATGACTGCAGAAATCTTATTGAGGGCATTCAAGAAGACACCCTTTGTATCGAAGTTTCCCACCGCCCTTCCCACTACAGCAAGCCCGATGAACCACATCCAGGAAATGACGATGCAGGCTGTGGTGAAAGCCATCTTCTCCAGCCCTTCATAACTGAGTGAGCTTGTACCGATGACGCCAATTGTATCTATGATGGCATGTGGATTGAGCAGTGAAACGGACATGGCGAACAGGATCTGCTTCTGCATGGACATCGCCGCCTCCTTCTGATTGAGGCTCGCCGGATCGCTCTTCCAGATCGACCATCCCATATACAGCAGGAAGATGATGCCAAGAGAGAAGATGACCGTCTGCAGGACCGGCATTGTCAGGACTATGACCGAAACGCCCAGTACAGCAAGCAGAATCAGCAGTGTATCACACAATCCTGCAGTAATGATGACCGGAATCGCTCCCCGCAGTCTCGGCTGAGATGCACCCTGATTGAAGACAAATACGTTCTGTGCCCCGAGGGGGAGTATCAGTCCAAATGCCAGTATAATGCCATGAAGCAGTGCAGCAGTCATATCCATTCTCCTTCACTTCTGATTATTATTGCCCAGGAAATTGAAAAAAGCCATTCCATTATATCGTGGAATGGCTCTCATGACCATATTTCAATCTCTACCTACTTTTCCGGATGATGCTGAACGAACACTTCATAAATGGAAAGTTCAGCTCCAAGGATCGGGTTGTCTTCCGATTTTTCTTCAGATCCGCCGGAGGCATGCGCCTTCTTCGTCGCACGGCTTTCCCTCCAGGCATCGAAGCTCGCATGGTCTTCCCATGTCGTACATACTTCGATGACATCATATTCACCCGTATTCTCCTTTATCAATACTTCCATGAGGATGAACCCATCGAAAGTATGGACCGATTTGGCCGTCGAGAACCTGGGTGCCACTTCATCCACCCTTCCCTTTTTGACACGTATCTCATTCACTGCTTTGATCATAAGATTATAGACCTCCTTGTGATTTGAACCATCTCTTCCCATCAAATATATCATGGATGCCCGGGGCGCTTACAGAATAAACCTTCATTGAAATATGGTATGATCAGTATGAACAGCACGCTTTATATCTGGAATCGAAGGGGATGATTTCCATGAATAAAAAGCCGGAAGAAGAAAAGAAGAATGCATCCTACGTAGGGGTCGGTATTGCACTCGGTGCAGGTATCGGCACCGCCGTTGGTGTTGCGATGGATGAAGCTGCGATGGGCGTCGCTTTCGGCAGTGCATTCGGTGTAGTTCTCGGAGCTGTACTTACGAACATGAACCACGGGAAGAAATAGCACAAAAAACTAATGAGAATACAGAGGTGGCAGCATGATCCTTAAAGATGCAGAAGGAAAATATCAAATCATTCTGGAAGAGGAAAAGGCAGCAGTCCAGCATGGGTCTGAAGAAACCCATTATACTGTCATTGAAAGCAGTGGGGCAGTGGAGAACAAGGGGTACTGTGTACTGAATAACATCTATGTCAACGACGGCATGGAATCGCCCTTTGAAGCACGCTTCCTGAATCGGCAATCGAATTTGTCCACAGTCGATGGCTTCAAGGCCATTCGTGTAATGAAGGCATCATCCAGTCCCTATTATGTCATTCTGACCTTATGGGAGGATGAAGAGGCATTCCATGGCTGGCAGGAGTCAAAACAGTATGGGGAGACACACAGGAAGAGGGGCACACAGTCCGGGCTCGACCGCGAAGTTGTCGACCGGGAACAATCTTTCAATGTAAGGTTCCAACTGGAAGATATATAGGCATACCAAGCAGTGATGCAGCCCATCACTGCTTTTTCATATTGAAAGCATAGGCCTACTTATGTAGACTTGTTTATTATAATCATTTTGCTGATAACAAATTTCCCATCAACAGAAAAGAAGTGTCCTATCATGAAACGTTTCCTAAACCAGATACCTGTATCGATCTGCGGACTGATACTCGGTCTCGTATCGCTCGGCCATCTCTTCTTCTCCATCCAGCGCACTGCCATCGGATTGGCGTTCACAGGCATCGGCATACTGCTGATGCTACTGTTCTTCATGAAGATTACCGTTACGGGCAAAGACACCCTGAAAACACTCGATAATCCAGTCGTGGCAGCCATATCACCGACATTCCCCATGTCACTCATGGTCCTCTGCAATACCCTCGGCCATTTTACTGTAAATGCTCCACTTATATTCGTTGTATGGTGGCTTGCCATCATTCTCCACTTTGGACTGATGGCTTTCTTCACCCTCACCTTCGTCGCGCCGAACAGGTTGAAGTCCGAATATATCAATCCCGGCTGGTTCGTCACTTTTGTCGGCATCGGCGTCATACCAACCACTTCAAGCAACTTCGGAGTGGAATTCGGCCAAATTGTGATCTGGATCGCTCTCACGTTCTACCTCATCCTGCTGCCGCTTGTCATCATACAGCTGATAAAGCAGCGTATTACGCGTACCACATTGCCACTCGTTGCCATCGTCGCGGCACCGGGTTCGTTATGCCTGACCGGCTACATCTCCGTCATGGAACATCCTTCTGAAATGCTCGTCTATTTGCTGCTCATCCTGTCCCAGGCAGTATATTTCCTGATTGTCATGATGCTCCCCAGGATTATGCGTTTCAGGTTCCACCCAAGCTATGCCGCCCTGACATTTCCAGTCGTCATTTCTGCTACGGCAATCGTCTATACACTGCAGATGACGGATGGCAGCAGCCTGCTGAACAGCATACTCGGATTCCTTTCCACCATCGAACTGGCACTGGCTGTCATCATCGTCACCTATGTACTGATCCGCTATTCGATTTTCATCGTGCAATGCTATGCAGACAACGGGAAGTCATATAACTAGGACCGCTGCCCTCGCACAGCGCTCCTTTAATCTTCAATATATAATCATGTCCGGGGTTCTGATGAGAACTGGGCCTTGATCAAATAGGAGACGGGGTTTTCTTCAAAAAGGGCTTCTGCACGGACATTCCCACCATTCAGCGCCTCAGGTACAACACCCCGTACTGTAGACGCGTTGTCAGTATACTGCATAACACCGATGACCACTTCCGCTTCATCACTGAAATCAACGGACTCGCCAAGTTCAGTGCTGTATGTCCTGCTCATGCGCTCCATATCAACCTCCTTACCAAATTCAGCGTCAAATTCACTTGTAGTATAACCACCGTTATCCATATGTATGATGGTGATTGATTTTCTATTATTGTCTCCAGCTTGCCCCTGAATGGATAAATAAAGCCTCCCATCCTCTGGACCACTTCCAGTTCCCTCCGTCCTTTCCGTACTATGCATCATCAGATGCTCTTCCTGCTTTTCTCCATACACATACTCTTCAATCCAAATATTCAAATAGGGTTTCTCCAGATTTTCATGCTCAATTCCGTAAACGAATGTCTCCTCGGACAGTGCCGATATCAGCTGATTTTCATTTTCAGAGACTTCAGCTGTCTTCATCGTATTGACTGCACCTCCACATCCAGCCAGTACCATCACGACCATTCCAACCAGTATATGCTTCATCCTCATCAAGTACTCCTTTCAACTTGTTATGTCCTATGCTCCCGGCATGGTAAAATACTAATGAGAATATTCTATCATTGGAGTGAAACGGATGGAAATGATGATTACAAGATGCACGGAAAATGAATGGAAACAGCTGCAGGAGATCAGCCACATCACATTTGACGAAACCTTCAGGGCACAGAACAAATCTGAGAACATGGAAGCCTATCTATCCCAGGCTTTCACTGAAGAGAAAATTAAAAAGGAACTGTCCGATGAAAACTCCCAGTTCTTCTTCGTATATGCAGGAGATGAGTCCGCTGGCTACTTGAAAGTAAACATCGCAGACGCCCAGACTGAAGAGATGGGCAATGAAGCTTTGGAAATCGAGCGGATCTACATACTGAAGGCTTTCCAAAGCCAAGGTCTCGGCCGTGTTCTATTCGATAAGGCCATGGATATCGCCGATGAAATGCAGGCCTCGAAAATATGGCTGGGTGTATGGGAAAAGAATGATAAGGCGATAGCCTTCTACAAAAATCTGGGTTTCTCCGAGCACGGCAGCCATTCCTTCTACATGGGGGACGAAGAGCAGACTGACATCATTATGATGAAGCCGCTCATATCATAAATTCGAAAAAGGGGTGCTCTGATGTATATACCAAAGTACTATGAAGTCACTGATCTGGCCGAAATCGAAGACTTTGTCAGAAACCATCCATTCGGCACAATCATATCGAATGATGACGGCCGGCCAATGGCCACTCACATTCCCATGGAAATGAGGCGGGAGGGCGATGGACATGTCATTACCGGACACCTCGCAATGGGCAATCCCCAATGGAAGACCATTGACGATAACGCCGATATACTGCTCATATTCCAGGGACCCCATGCCTATGTTTCCGCTTCCTGGTATGAAAAAGAAGAGGTATCGACATGGAATTATCAATCCGTCCATATCTATGGTCGGGGAACATTGCTTTCAGAGGACGAATTGGAGAATGACCTGATCCATCTGCTGGACCGTTACGAAGGACATCGGGATAGGGGCAGGACATGGGACAACCTTTCAGACAAAAGCAAAGCCCAGATGAAAGGCATTGTCGGATTCAAAATAGAAGTCGAGGAAGTCCAGGCAGCGTACAAGATGAACCAGAACAAGAGTGGAAAAGACTATAACAGCGTAGTGGAACACTTGTCTGGAAAGAATGACCAGAATGCCAATCAGATTGCCGAAAAGATGAAAAGGCGGAAAAGTGAAAAATGAACATTTATTATTTGACCATTATTGACCTTATTGTTATAATGTAATTGCAAAGTTGGCAGGGCAAGAAAAGATCTGGACTCTGCAAAATTATCATTAAGGGAGAGATGTGAAATGGCTTTTGAAATGAAACCTTTCAACAACAGCTTCTTTGATATGAATCCGAGCGATATGTTCAGAGATGTTGGCAGACAGCTCTTTACGCAATTTCCTGAAAGCACCATGAAGTCGGATATTCGCGAGTATGACCACTCCTATGTTCTTGAAGCCGAACTTCCGGGCATCGAGAAGGAAAACATCAATATTGAATACAATAATGGGGTACTGTCGATTTCAGGAGAACAATCCATCGACAATGAAGCCAAGGATGACCAAGGACGCGTCGTTCATCGTGAACGCAGCTACAGCACCATCAAACGCCAGTTTGCCTTCGACAATATCCAACAAGATGGAATTTCAGCCGACTTCAATAACGGGGTGTTGAAGATCACACTCCCAAAAACAAATAGAGACAACAGTTCGAAACGCATTGAAATCAATTAGTCTATGGATGAGGCATGAACCCTTTGGTTCATGCCTTTTTTATTGGTATATTAAGGAAAACGTATAGATGAAAAGGGGGAATGGATATCGGATGTAAACTATGCCACTCGGACACCAGCCGTTTCAGCCATCCAAAGCTCGGCGACTACCATTTCTGTCCTTTCTGCGAATATATCTCAAAGGATGAGGCAAGCATCATCTCTGAGGAGGAGGAACTCAAGATCTACAATGCCCATAACAATTCAATCGATGACGCAGGGTACGTGGATTTCCTGTATGCTTTTCTGAACGATGCAGTCTTCCCCTATGTCTCCAGTGATGTCCAAGGCCTTGATTTCGGCAGTGGTCCAGCACCCGTACTTGCCCAGATACTCGATCAGAACCACGATTTCCATATGGACATTTACGACCTGTTCTATGTTCCGGACAGAATCTATGAAGGGAAAAAATACGACCTGGTCACCACTACTGAAGTGGTCGAACATCTGGAAGACCCCCTCGCGTACTTCCACCGGTTTTCAGAACTTCTGAGGCCCGATAGCGTCCTTGCAGTCATGACCCTCTTCCATCACAATGACATGGATCATTTCAACAACTGGCACTACATGCGGGATCGCAGCCACATTTCATTCTATACACCAAAAACCATGCGTTATATCGCCAATAGGACTGGCTTGAAGGTGATACACACCGACAATATCAGACATACGACCTTCATGTTGGACTGAGCAATATTCAGGCGATGAAAATGGATGTAAATGCAATGAATCCAAAAGGACTCCGCCAATTCTCATGAATTTCAAGTATAATGGGAAGTAATATCTGAACAGGAGTGTGTGTTATGGTAAAGACTTTTGATAACGATTTCAAAACTGGAGCCGTCGATAAGCGACGAGATATGGAAGCAAAGTATCTCAACTTGCTGTCTGAGAAGTTCGACAGCGAAGAAAAAGTAGTCACGGAAATCATCAATCTCGAATCCATACTGGATCTTCCGAAGGGGACGGAACACTTCGTCAGCGACCTTCATGGAGAATTCCAGGCCTTTCAGCACGTACTCAGGAATGGATCCGGCAACGTGCGGGTAAAAATCCGGGATGTTTTCAAGGATAGGATGACAGAGGAGGAGATCAGTGAGTTTGCCGCCCTCGTCTATTATCCTGAAGAAAAATTAAAACTGATCAAGAATCAGATCGGGTCGAAAGATGCGATGAACGAATGGTATAAGATTAAGATCCATCATATGATCGAACTGATATCTTTCGCCTCTTCAAAGTATACACGCTCAAAATTGAGAAAGGCTTTGCCGAAACAGTTTGTGTACATCATCGAAGAACTCCTCTATAAGAGCGATGAAGATACGAACAAGAAGCCCTATTATGAAAAGATCGTCGATAAGATCATCACACTCGGCCAGGCTGAAAAGCTCATCATTGGCCTCTCCTATACTACACAGCGCCTGGTCGTCGACCATCTCCATGTAGTGGGAGATATCTATGACCGTGGACCCGAGCCGGATAAGATCATGGATACGCTGATCGACTACCATTCCCTTGATATCCAGTGGGGGAATCATGATGTGCTCTGGATTGGGGCCTATGCGGGATCCAAGGTATGTCTTGCGAACATCCTCAGAATCTGTGCACGCTACGACAATCTGGATATCATCGAGGATGCCTACGGAATCAACCTGCGTCCTCTTCTGAACCTGGCGGAAAAATACTATGGGGACAACCCAGCCTTCCACCCAAAACAGCATTCCGAAAAGGCACTTACAGAGCAGGAGAAACTCCAGATTACAAAAATACATCAGGCCATCGCCATCATCCAGTTCAAACTCGAGAGTCCCATCATCAAACGGCGTCCATACTTCGAGATGGAAGAGCGTCTCGTCCTTGAAAAGGTAGATTACGATAAACAGGAGATTACGGTCTATGGAGAGACCTATCCATTGGAGAACACCTGCTTCTCGACTGTCGATCCAGAGGATCCAGCGAAACTGCTCGAAGAGGAAGAAGAAGTCATAGACAAACTCCTGCTTTCCCTCCAGCAATCCGAAAAATTGAAGCGCCATATGAACTTCCTGATGAAAAAAGGCAGCCTCTACCTGAAATATAACGGCAATCTGCTGATCCATGGCTGCATTCCCGTAGATGAAGATGGAAATATGGAAGAGATGGAAATTGACGGTAATGTATATGCAGGGCGCGAACTGCTCGACCAGTTTGAACTTCACCTCCGCAAAGCCTTCGAAGATGTCGAATCTACGGATGACCTGTCGACGGATCTTGTATGGTACCTCTGGACCGGCAAGCATTCCTCCCTGTTCGGCAAACGGGCGATGACGACATTTGAACGCTACTTCATCAAGGACAAGACTTCCCATAAAGAAGAAAAGAATCCTTACTATCATCTGAGGGAAGATGTGAACGTATGCCGGAAGATGCTTGAAGAGTTCGATCTCGATCCTGAGCAAGGGCATATCATCAATGGACATACCCCCGTAAAGGAGATCGACGGTGAAAATCCGATCAAGGCAGACGGCAAAATGATCGTCATCGATGGCGGGTTCTCCAAGGCCTATCAGAAGACTACCGGCATCGCAGGCTATACACTCCTCTACAATTCATATGGCATGCAGCTTGTGGCCCATCAACACTTCAATTCAAAGAGGAATGTACTCTTGAATGGTGCAGATGCACTCTCTGTACGTCGCATAGTCGATGAGGAGCTCCAAAGGAAGAAGATACGCGATACCAACATCGGTGCCAGACTGCAGGAAGAGATCGAAATGCTGCAGGCACTGATGTCTTATCGTTACATTAATTAAATAAATTACATTTTGTAAGCATATCAGGTGACAACTGACTCCATTTTTGAGAAACTTGCAAAATAAGAAAAGGAGATGATTCATATGATCCATTATCTATTCAATGCCTACATCGGTAAAAATATGATTGAAGGCGGTCTGACAAAAGTTGAGAACGAAGGGCAGATGGGAGAGGATTTCGAAAAGGAATTCAATGTAGAGCCTTCCCAGATGAAACTGGCCGGCTACTTTGAAGCCATTGGTTCCCTGTTCCTGCTTGCATCCTTCCTGGGCAAGTCATTCACACGGATTGGTTCACTTATGATCAGTTCCGTACTTGGCGTCGCCATCTTCAAACACCTGAAAGCTGGCCATGGCTACGAAGGAAGTAAGAATGCCCTCAAGTTCTTCAGTTTGAGCCTTCTCAGCTTCATCGAAACTTTCAAAAAGAAATAGCTTCATCATATTTGAACGAAAAGCCGGCCCTCAGCCGGCTTTTTTGGTGAGCATTATTATTTTATACGTTGGCGCCGGCCTGTATAATATATCATGCTTTAAAATGAAAAGTATGGGGAGGGGATGTTTCACGTGAAAAAAGGATTAACTGCCCTTATTTTCATCGGCCTTGCTGCGGCCGGGCTTTATTGGGCGGACGGCCAGAGTGAAGATGGTCTATGGGAAACGCTGGAATACCACCTGCTCCCCGATCCGATGGCAAACAACACTTATGATGATGGAGAATGTACCTACCATGTATTCGAAAAGGTGAAAGCACAGGGGAACATGATAGAAACCAGTTGGCGGGATGCCGATCAATGGGCAGAAAATGCAGAGGGTGATGGTTACTCAGTCAATGGTGAACCGAAAACAGGTGCCATCCTTCAAACTGAAAGAGGGGAACTTGGACATGTCGCCTATATTGAATCCATCAATGAAGATGGTTCGATCAACATTTCCGAAATGAATTACACCGAGCCTTATGAAGTGACTGAGCGTACAATCGCAGCGGATAATATAGACCGCTATTCCTATATCCATCCAAAGGAAAATCCGCGACCGAAGGACCTGGAGGAGCAGGCGTAAATCCAAGAACACTCTTTATATAACGCCATGTGTTATAACTTTTCATAACACATGGCGTTACAAATAAATGTTAAACCATTGAAATGAAGCCATTGCACTGTGTTATCCTATCGATATTTCTATCGACTCATAACATCGCCATTATATATTGAGATAGCCTGCTCAAATTATTCCCTTCCTCTTTAAAGGTTGCTATACTTCCATTGTACTTGGAATTAAACAGGAGGTTTTTATAGGTGAATGAAGTCATAGAGACACTACAGAATCACCGTTCCTTCCGTTCATATAAAAATGAGACGGTCGACGAACGCCACTTGGATGAAATAATTGACGCCGTACAGGCTTCCCCAAATTGGATCAATGGCCAGCAGTATTCCATCATTGCTGTAAAAGATCCTGCTCGAAAGAGGAAGCTGGCAGAAATGTGCGGGAATCAGAAACACATTGAGGAAGCGCCTGTATTCCTGATATTCTGTGCGGATTTCTACCGCACATCCATTGCCAGCGAGATGGAGGGGCAGCCTTTGAACATATCTGACGATATCGACTCCCTCATTGTAGGAACAACGGATGTCGGCATCGCTCTCGGAACCGCCGTCACGGCTGCTGAATCACTCGGACTCGGTACTGTGGCTATCGGAGGAATACGCAGGAAATCCGCCGAAGTGATTGAAATGCTTGAACTTCCGGAGTATGTCATTCCAATATCGGGCCTGTGCATCGGACATCCTGCTGAAGACCCTGACCAGAAACCACGCCTTCCGAGAGCGGCTGTGTATCATGAAGAACGTTATAATCATGAGCTGAAGCCACTGCTTGAGAAATACAACAGCATGTATACACAATATCTCCAATCAAGATCAGACAACAACAGGATTGGTACGTGGACGGAGTTCGTCGCCATGTTCTTCAGTAGACCATATTACCAGGGCATTGATGAAATGCTCAACAGACAGAAGTTCCCTGGTGGAAAGAAATAATTCCATGATATATTCTCTAATTGGAAAGCCTGAGCGATGCTCAGGCTTTATTGTTGTCTTAATGGAGACCTCTGGTCCTCATAATTTGGAGATAAATCTTATGTTACTACCGTAAACCTATATTTTGATGGAACTGGAAAGTCCCTTCTTGATATCGTTACTCCCATTATACAGGCATTAGCTACATCTTTTTTCATTTCCGCCGTTTCGGTTTCAATGCCTGCGGTCCATGGGTTGCGATAAGGTGCAGGAGCGGGCGCCATGCATTGGTGTGCTGCTGTGCTTCCTTCCCTTCAGCAATCCGCTTGAGCTGCATGGCATAATAGACGTTTCCTACAGCCGGCCCCACCTTTTCATCCAGCCCCTTTATGCCTGTAGTGAGGCGTCTTGTCGTTATCCTCTTATAGTCGCCTGACATGATCCGGTTTGGAAGGTGGGGATCCAGAACCATGGGCCTGGCGATGCCGATCATATCTGTATGTCCCTTTTCAAGAGCGGCCTCCATACTTTCTTTGGACCTGAAGCCTCCTGTAACGACTACGGGAATATCGACCTTCTCCTTCAATTTTTGGGCATAGTCCAGGAAGAACACTTCCGAATCCGTACCCGTCGACATTTTCGGTTGTTCATAATTTCCTCCGGATATTTCAATCAGGTCCAGACCCATTTCGGCCATCTTCTCGACAACCGCGAATGATTCCGCTTCGGTGAAACCCTCCTTGTTGAAGTCGGAAGAATTGAGCTTCAAAGAGATGGGGAATGTTTCTCCCAAAACCCTGCGCATCCCTTTATAGATTTCCATCAGGAAACGCATGCGGTTTTCAAGATCGCCGCCATACTCATCACCCCGACGGTTATCATGGGGAGAGAGGAACTGGTTGACCAGATAGCCATGGGCACCGTGGATCTGGACGCCGGTGAATCCTGCTTTTTTGGCAACCTCTGCAGTCTTCACATATCTTTCAACAATTTTTTTTATTTCGCCATTCTCCAGTGTGCGCGGCGGATTGAAAGCACCCTTTAACGCCTCGCCCATCGGAATGGCGCTTGGCGCCACGGGCTCTTTGGACATGGTCTTGGGCGACTGCTTGCCGGGGTGGTTGATCTGCATCCAGAGATGGGTGTCGTATTCTGTACCTTTTTCTGCCCATCTCTTCAGCATATCCATATCTTTCTCATCCTCGATGACGACATTTCCAGGCTCTCCAAGTGCATTGCGGTCGACCATCACATTTCCTGTGACGACTACGCCAGCACCACCTTTGGCCCATTCATGATAGAGTCTGACATGTTTCTCCCCCGGCTGATTGCGACCGTTGGCCATCGTTTCACTCATGGCCGACTTGAAGAAGCGGTTTTTCAGTGTGATGCCATTACGCAGTTCCAATGATTCTGATACCTTCATATTAATCCCCGGCTTTCCATTCTTATTATTTCATTTGTGTCATGTATTCATACTTAACTATACTTGGATACATAGGATACTTTCCCCATTCCATACCTCATAACCCAAATGTCATACGACAATTCCCATATTAAAAATATCGGGTCGAACTTCCAATGAAAATGTAACATCAGCAGTGAAAGGAACGTGGAAATGATGATTGGAAAATTGAATGATGTAATCGACTATATAGAGAAGAACCTTTCCAATGACCTGCAACTCAGCGATGTTGCACGCTATGTCGGGGAGTCGGATTATCACTTCAGAAAGCTTTTCTTGTACATCACGGGCATGCCACTCAGCGAATACATCAAGAAAAGAAAGCTGTCCATGGCGAATCAGGACCTGGTTCAGGGGCATAGTGTAACTGAAGTCGCCTTCAAATACGGCTATAACTCTGTCGAGGGCTTTTCAAGAGCATTCAAATCCTGGAGTGGCATGCTGCCCTCCGAAGCCTGCAGGAAAGGTGCCATCACATCATTTCCCAAGCTTTCATTCTATATCGATGTCAGAGGAGGAGAAAATATGGAAGTGAAACTAGTAGAAATGCCTGCTTTTACAATAGCTGGGGTGGAAAAGAGGGTACCAATGCAGTTTGAAGGGGTCAACGACTCCATCATGGAACTTGCGAAAAGCATTACAGAGGCACAAAGGAATGAAATGCGACGATTACAGAACATTGATCCTCAGGAAATCGTCAATGCATCATATGATGCCGACGAGAAATTCATGAAGGAAGAAGGGGAACTGACCCATATGATTGGCGTACTGACGACTGAAACAGATATCAGCGACAATCTGGATAGGAAGCATGTAGAGGCCTGCACATGGGCTGTGTTCCCCAACGAAGGAAAATTCCCCGGGACAATGCAGGAGACTATGGCGCGGACCCATTCCGAATGGCTGCCTTCTTCCAACTATGAACTGATCGAGGCACCGACATTCTCGTTCACCCAAATGAGTACAGAAAAAAAGGACCACGCATACAGTGAAATATGGCTGCCGGTAAGAGAAGTTCAATAAACTGGAAGGAGGGACCATCTGAAGAGGTGGTCTCTTTTTACAATGCAGAATTCTTTTATTCTATGTTTATATAATTATAAATGTTTGAATTTTACAATATCAGGGAAACAGCATATAAAACTGAATTCGAAAGGGGTATTGGAATGCCAGATTCTTTTGAAATAACATTGAATGGTCGGAAACAGCAGGCTGCGGCAGACAAGACTGTGCTCAATCACCTGAAGGAGAACAACGTTGAACCGCCGAATCTCTGCTACCACCCCAGCCTCGGCGCCATCGAAACATGTGATACATGCATCGTCAAAGTGAATGGTGAATTTGTACGTTCCTGTTCTACGGAACTGAACCCGGGAGATGTAGTGGAAACATTTGGCGAGGAAGTCCACGAAGCTCAGCTTATAGCAATGGACCGTATTCTGGGAAATCATGAACTCTACTGTACAGTGTGTGATTTCAACAACGGCAACTGTGAGATACATAACACGGTCAAGGAAATGAGGATCAGCCACCAGGAGACGCCCCATGAGACTAAAGGCGCCGAAGTGATGCGCAATGCATTCTACAGGTACGACCCCGATCAGTGCATCCTGTGCGGACGCTGTGTAGAGGCCTGCCAGGATCTTCAGGTGAATGAAACGCTGCTGATCGACTGGGAACTCGAGAAGCCGCGTGTCATTTGGGATAATGATACGACGATCGACGAATCTTCATGCGTCAACTGCGGACATTGTTCAACAGTCTGCCCATGTAACGCCATGATGGAAGTGGGCATGGAAGGCGAAGCCGGATTCCTCACAAGTATGGCAGAAGAGAACTTCAGGCCGATGGTCAATATTACAAAGAACGTGGAGACCGGATACGAATCCCTAATGGCAATATCAGATGTTGAAGCGCAGATGAGGGAGGACCGCATCGAGAAGACGAAGACTGTGTGTACGTACTGTGGTGTCGGCTGCTCATTCGATGTCTGGACGAAAGGACGCGAGATTCTGAAAGTCGAGCCTCAGGTGGAAGCACCTGCAAACGGAGTTTCCACATGCATCAAGGGGAAATTCGGCTGGGACTTTGTAAACAGTGAAGAACGTCTCACCAAGCCCCTCATCCGTGAAGGCGATGCCTTCAGGGAAGCAGAATGGGAGGAAGCGCTGGATCTCATTGAAGGAAAATTCAAGGAAACCATAAAAGAGAAGGGGTCAGATGCCCTGGCCTTCATCTCATCCTCGAAATGTACCAATGAGGAATCGTACTTGATGCAGAAGCTTGGACGCGGTGTCATAGGTACGAACAATATCGACAACTGCTCCAGATACTGCCAGTCCCCTGCTACGATGGGACTGTGGCGTACAGTCGGATACGGCGGCGACTCTGGAAGCATTACCGATATTGCACAGGCGGAACTCGTCATTTCGATCGGTTCCAATACCGCAGAATCCCATCCGGTACTCGCAACGCGCGTCAAACGTGCGCAGAAGCTGCATGGACAGAAAGTGATCGTTGCCGACTTGCGTGAACATGAACTTGCCAACCGTGCCGACCTATTCGTCAGACCAGCACCAGGCAGTGACCTTATATGGCTTTCTGCAGTGACCAAATACATCATAGACCAGGGCTGGCATGATGAGTCATTCCTCCGCGACCATGTAAACGATGTTGAAGAATACTTTGCAAGCCTCGATAAATATACACTGGACTATGCTTCCGAAGTGACGGGCATGTCCAAGGAGCATCTGATTGAAATTGCCACTTCCATACATGAAGCAAAAACGACTTCAATCCTTTGGGCCATGGGTGTTACACAGCATGGAGGAGGCAGTGATACAAGTACAGCAATTTCCAACCTCCTGCTCGTAACCGGCAACTACATGAAACCGGGCGCAGGCGCCTATCCGCTCCGGGGCCACAACAACGTACAGGGAGCAAGCGATTTTGGCAGCATGCCCGACCGCTTCCCAGGTTACCAGTTCGTATCGGATGATGAAGTCCGTGCACGTTTCGAAGAAGGTTGGGGAACGGAAATACCGACAAGCAAAGGTCTCAATAACCATGAAATGGTTGAAGCCATACATGAAGGTGATCTGGAAGTCCTCTATCTTAAAGGGGAGGACATGGGCATCGTCGATTCAAACCTCAACCATGTCCATTCTGCATATGAAAAACTGAAGTTCTTCGTAGTTCAGGATATATTCTTCTCCAAAACATGTGAGTATGCAGATGTAGTGCTCCCGGCCAGCCCAAGCCTGGAGAAGGACGGCACATTCGTAAATACGGAACGCCGCTTCCAACGCCTCTATAAGGTCATGGATCCGCTCGGCGACTCCAAGCCGGATTGGCAGATCATCATGGAAATCGCCAACCGCATGGGAGCTGGATGGAACTACACGCATCCAAGTGAAATCATGGATGAGGCAGCTGCCCTCACACCAATGTTTGCAGGAGTCAGCTACGACCGCCTTGAAGGATATGACAGTCTCCAATGGCCGGTGGCAGCAGATGGTACAGATACACCTCTGCTTTTCGAAAAGGAATTCCCACTTCCTGGAGGCAAAGCCCGACTGTGGCCGGTGGAATGGACGAAACCGCTGGAATTCAAGGAAGAGTATGATCTTCATGTCAACAATGGACGACTGCTTGAACACTTCCATGAAGGCAACATGACATACAAATCCGAAGGCATCACCGAGAGGACACCTGAAGTATTCCTCGAAGTATCGACAGATCTTGCCAAGGAACGCGGTCTCGAAGACGGTACAAAAGTACGCCTCACATCGCCATACGGAAGCGTCAAAGTACGTTGTGTCGTCACTGACAGGGTCTTCGGCAACCAGCTGTACCTGCCGATGAACTCGAACGGTGAGGGTGCCATCAACTACTTGACGAGCTCCCATTCCGACAAGGATACCGATACACCTGCCTACAAGGAAGTTTCTGTGAAGATGGAAGTGCTCGAACCGAAGGGTGATAACCCACTGCCGAGGATCAACCATCGAAACGGCAATCGTCAGCCGCAGATCGGCGTTCGTGTCGAAGAAAAATGGGCAAGGGATGACTATATATTCCCAGGTGACCTTGTCAAAGAAAGAAGGGCGAATAAATAATGGCTAAAGCGACAAAAGTCATCCATAAGATGAAAATCGACCCGGAAGTGAAGCATCAGCAGGAACTCAGGGAACTTGAGAACCTGCTCCTTGAACACAAGGACACACTGCAGGATGTACTCGATATTGCAGATAAGATGAAAGATCGTGAAGTACTCAATATGGTGAACAGCGCCCTCGGTCAGAGTGATAAGGTCATCAATCGGATCGTCACAGCGATAGATGAGTCAGACACGCCCCAGTCCATGAAGAATATGCTGCTGATGTTCCAGCTGCTTGGTACGATCAATATGGAACAGATCGAGCCCATCGTACTTAAATTCAACAGCGGGATTGCCAGAGCGGCCGAGTATGAACATGAAAAGAAGCCTGCCGGCTATAGCGGGCTTCTCGGTGCACTGAAAGATCCCCACATCATAGAAGGGCTGAACGTGCTTCTCAAAATCGTCAAAGGCATGGGTGAAGAAAAAGAAGATGAAGAAAGGGTCGAACCCCAGAAGGACCGTATTGAAAATCCGGGAAAGGAAATGGATGATGAATCAAGCGAGGTCGGGGAAAGACGGTCCTCGACTTCCAGAAAGAATAGAAGTGCTTCGTCCAGATCCGCGACAAAATGGTATGCCCTTGCGGCAGGCGCTGGTGCACTTGCAATTCCACTGCTCATGAAAGGTCAAAGAATCAAAAATAATTCCCCTGTCGAATGACAGGGGAATCGTTTTTGCAGCCTGTAAGCAATGGACAACACTAAAGATTGGAATGGTACAGATGAAGATATACACCATAGGTCATTCAAGCAATACGAAAGAACAATTCCTTGATATGCTGAAAATGGCTGAAATCCAGTATGTATCAGATGTACGCGCCTTTCCCTACAGCAGGAAATATCCACATTTCAATGGTGACCAGATGAAGGAATGGCTCGGCAAGGAAAAGATTGAGTATATACATTTTCCCATGCTTGGCGGACGGAGGGGCACATCTGGAGTTGTGGGCAGTGATTTGAACAGCGGCTGGAATAACCGTTCCTTCCACAACTATGCAGACTACACGCTTACAGAAGAATTCAAAGAAGGGATTGAAGTGCTGAAAGCCCAAGCCAAGGAAAAAACCACTGTCTACATGTGTTCAGAAAGGCACCCTGCACGCTGCCACCGCCTGATCATAAGCAACTGGCTCGCTGCAAATGATTGGGATGTGCAGCACATCATCACCAACTCCAGAGATGACCATGATGTGATCGGCCATGAACTGGGGAAATGGGGGGCAGTGCCGATCATCGAAGCCGACGGCACTGTAGTCTATCCCAAAGACATATGATCTACCTGGATTCTTTCTGAGACTCAAGATAGGCGAACTGCAATTCCTTCACTTCTTCAGACAGGAATTCGTCCGGTCCATCCACTTCAATATCATTCACCACTTCCTGAATCGAAAGTCCTTTCAACCGGCCCGGGGCAGCATCCATTTCTTCCTGCCATTCCTTCAACTGTCTGGTTGAACTGGCATAGACGATGCGGCCCAGACCTGCCAAAGCGTGGGCGGAAGCGCACATGGAGCAATGCTCGCCTGAAGTGTACACGGTCGCATGAAGACGATCCGTTTCCTGCATGTTATTGGCAGTCCACCGGGCAATCGCGAATTCCGGGTGCTGTGTATTGTCCCCTCCAGAAGTACGGTTGTGATCTTCAAAGAGCACTTCACCATTTTGTGATACAAGTATGGAGCCGAACGGTGCATTTCCTTTTTCCAATGCTTCCCGAGCCAATTCGATGCACCTTTTCAAATATTTACGATCCTTTTCTGTAATCATGAACCCACCCTTTCAAATAATGTTTCGTCTGATCACTTCAATCTTAAGCCGAAGGCCGGGTGTCGTCAAACAAGCGCACCTTTAAAATTGAAAGTGTTTTCATTGCCTGATTCTTTCTCTATAATTACAGTTAATACATCCAACTAGGAGATTAAATATGATCAAATTCAAGAATGTGACAAAACGCTATGGTGATAAGGTTGCCGTGGATGATGTGAGCTTTGAAATCAAAGAAGGGGAGATCTTCGTCCTCATCGGCCCTTCAGGGTGCGGCAAGACGACGACGTTGAAGATGATCAACCGCCTCATTCCACTGAGTGAAGGCTATATCTACTTCAAGGACAGACCGATCAGCGACTACCCTGTATATGAAATGCGCTGGGATATCGGCTATGTCCTCCAGCAGATTGCACTCTTTCCGCATATGAGCATCAAAGAGAATATTGCACAAGTGCCGCAGATGAAGAAATGGGCGGATGGGGATATCGACGAACGGGTCGATGAACTCCTTACTATGGTGGGACTGGAACCGGACCAGTATAAGAACCGCGTGCCCGCCGAACTTTCCGGAGGACAACAGCAGCGTATCGGCGTTATACGGGCACTTGCTGCCGACCCGCCCGTCATACTCATGGATGAACCATTCAGTGCACTCGATCCAATCAGCCGCGAGAGGCTCCAGGACGATCTCGCAGACCTTCAGAAAAAGATACAGAAGACGATTGTATTCGTGACACATGACATACAGGAGGCACTGAAGCTTGGAGACCGCATCTGCCTCCTCAAGGAAGGCCATGTCGAACAGATTGATACGCCTGAAGGATTCATGACCAATCCGAAGAACGATTTTGTCAGGGAATTCATCGGTGATCTTGAATCATACAGAATGCAGCAGGTGACGGTTGGAGACATCGTCAAAGACCATCCTGCCCTTCAGCCTGGTGAACAGGTCGACTACCCTCAAGTCTCCCATGAGGCTTCCATACAGGACATCTATAAATACTTATCGGAACACGAAGGCATCATCATCAATGAGAACGGCGAGCGAAAGGTATTGAAGCATGCGGATGTCTTCAAATACCTGGATACCAGTCAGCGGGGTGATGCGTGATGAATACATTCTTCGAAACTTTGAATGCAAGAAAGGGCGAACTGCTCACCACACTGATTGAACATATTCAGATCTCCTTCATCGCATTGCTTATCGCGGTCATCATCGGTGTGCCCCTCGGCATCATGCTGACCAAAACTAAAAAGTTATCCGAGATTGTCATAAATATAGCAGCAGTGCTCCAGACCATCCCTTCACTTGCGCTGCTCGGTCTGATGATTCCGTTGTTCGGCATCGGCAAGGTACCTGCCATCATCGCATTGATCATCTATGCACTGCTGCCGATTTTGAGGAACACCTTTACCGGCATAGACGAAGTTGATGATTCACTCGTTGAAGCTGCCAGAGGAATCGGCATGAAACCGATGCGTCGATTGACCAAAGTCGAGCTGCCGATTGCGATGCCCGTCATCATGGCCGGCATACGCACAGCGATGGTACTGATCATCGGTACCGCGACACTTGCTGCACTCATCGGAGCCGGGGGCCTCGGCGACCTGATTCTTCTTGGAATCGACCGGAATAATACATCACTCATCATCCTGGGTGCCATACCGGCAGCATTGCTCGCCATCTTCTTCGATATAGCGCTCCGGGTGATACAGAACCTTTCATATAAGAAAATCATATTCACCCTCGGCACCATACTCGTGGCGATGCTGGTGATTTCGGCCGCTCCACTCCTCACACAGAGGGATGATACGATAACAATCGCAGGAAAGCTTGGAACCGAACCTTCCATCATTACGAACATGTATAAAATCCTCATCGAAGAGGAGACTGATTATTCGGTGGAAGTCGAAGATGGCCTTGGCAAAACATCCTTCCTGTTCAATGCACTGAGGTCTGACGACATAGACGGATACCTAGAATTTACAGGAACGGTCATCGGCGAACTGACAAAAGAGGAGCTGGATTCCAAAGAGGAAGAAACTGTGTACGAACAGGCCAACAGCAGTCTTGAAGAACAGTTCGACATGACGCTGCTCGAACCGATGGAATACAACAACACCTATACACTTGCAGTGAAGCGTGAATTCGCAGAAGAGAATAATCTTGAAACCATTGGAGATCTTCGGAGCATCGAAGATGAGATCGATCCTGGATTCACTTTGGAATTCAACGACCGTGAAGACGGCTGGCCAGCGATCCAGGAAGCCTATAACCTGGATTTTGACAATATCAGGACTATGGAACCGAGCCTTCGTTACCAGGCAGTAGAAGGCGGGGACATCAATCTGGTAGATGCCTATTCCACTGATGCGGAACTGAGGCAGTTCGACATGGTCATCCTGGAAGACGATCGGAATGTCTTCCCTCCTTATCAGGGTGCACCACTCTTCAAAGAGTCATTCCTTGATGAACACCCTGAAATCGTCGAACCATTGAATAAGCTCGGCGGTATGATCAGCAATGAGGAAATGCAGGAGATGAACTACAGGGTAGGCGTTGAAGGGGAAGACCCTTATGTCGTGGCAGAAGATTACTTGGAGGAAGCCGGACTGATAGAATAATCGAAAGACCTACAGCACTTATATGCTGTAGGTCTTCTTCATTTCCCGGGAAATTCACTGCGTAATCCACAACATTAAAGCAAGTGATGAATTTCTATTATTACTGTATAAGGGGTGGGGGAAATCTCCCATCTATAGTATCATTTACAGCCGGCATCATTATAATCACAGCTGCATTTGAAGCTGTGTAATCTTATGCCCTGAATTGGGTATAGGTAATTCATATCACGTTTTATATAGGAGTGGTCACTATGCAAGCAAAAAAATCCATCACACTGGTGTTCTGGTTGGCTCTCGCTTTCTGCATCCTGTTTGTAGGGGTCGGAGCGATAATCCCCGAAAGTATGGAAGCATCCACGCAGTACATAACTACCCTCATTTCCAAGAATTTCAGCTGGTATTATCTGTTGCTGATACTGGCAATACTATTCGTCTGCATCTATCTGCTCTTCTCCAGGTTCAGCAGCATCACATTGGGCAAGGAAGGGGAAGACCCGGAATTTTCATTGCATTCCTGGTTTGCGATGCTCTTCAGTGCAGGTATGGGGATCGGCCTTGTCTTCTGGACGACAGCCGAGCCGATCAGTCATGCATTCAGTGCTTCCCCAATAGCGGAACCTGGCACCCAGGATGCAATCGACCAGGCAATGCAATTCTCTTTCTTCCACTGGGGTATCCACGCGTGGGCAGTCTACGGCATTGTAGCCCTGGTGTTCGCCTACTTCAACTTCCATAAAGGATATAAAGGGCTGGTAAGTTCAACTTTGACGCCGTTGTTTGGCGAAAAACGGATGAGGGGCCCTCTTGGCATCCTCATCGATGTCCTGGCAGTCATCGCGACCGTCACGGGCGTCGCTGCGACACTCGGTTTCGGGGCGCTCCAGATCAATCAGGGCTTCAACTTCCTGTTCGGTGTGCCTGCAAACTTTCTGATCCAGTTCCTCATCATTGCAGTGGCCACTCTGCTTTTCACATGGTCCACATGGTCTGGCATCAACAGAGGCATCAAGATGCTCAGCAACTTCAACATGGTCATCGCCGTCATCGTCCTGGTCGGCCTTTTCCTGGTCGGTCCGACGCTCTATATCCTTAATATGTTTACCAGTTCTCTCGGAAGCTATATTGCAAACTTCTTTGATATGAGTCTGCGTCTGCCCATGAATGATACGGAGGCTTTTTCCTGGATTCAGGGATGGACAATCTTCTACTGGGCATGGTGGGTCTCCTGGGCTCCATTCGTCGGCATCTTCATCGCCCGGGTATCCAAAGGGAGGACGATCAAGGAGTTCATTCTGGGCGTGCTTTTTGCGCCCACACTCGTATGCTTCATATTCTTCGCGGTATTTGGTGCCTCTGCGATAAACCTGCAGGTCGAAGGTGTTGCGGACATCGCTTCATATGCCACAGAAACTGCCACATTTGCCATGCTTGAACAGTATCCATTGGGCTTCATATTAAGCTTGCTGACACTCGTTGTCATTGCGGTATTCTTCATTACTTCTGCCGACTCGGCAACATATGTCATTGGAATGCTCACCACAAACGGCAGCAACCTGCCAAGCGGCGTTGTGAAAATCATCTGGGGAATCATCCTTTCAGCATTCGCCCTGATTATGATCTATACCGGAGGTACACAAGCGATACAGAACCTGCTGATCATCGCCGCCCTGCCTTTCTCGCTCATCATCATATTCATGATATGGTCGCTTTTCCTTGCGTTGACGAAGGACCACCCGCGTTCCAGCAGTGCACATGGAGTCGTACATGAAGAGGATATAAATTGAAGGAATGACCGGAAGCTCCCGCTAATGGGAAGAACTTCTACTCTGGATTGGCAACAGCCATTTCCGGGTAAAGGAATACCACTATGCAATATTGAAGGGGGTGGAGGTATGTCAGATGTAAAATCCGAAGTGGAGAAACTGGATGGCTGGACACTCGAAGAAGAAAAGATAAGCAAGAAATATAAATTTGCCAAGTATTTGGATGGCATCGATTTCACAGAAAAAATAAGCATCTATGCTGAAGGGGTTCAGCATCATCCAGGAATAACAATCAACCACACTACAGTCACAGTATCCTGGACGACTTTCTCCAAAAAGGAACTGACCGAAAAGGATATTGCTGGAGCCAAAGCCTGTGAAAACCTATATCGTCTATTTGATCAACCGAAGAAATAATGGTCAGCATTATGCCCATGGGGGACTTTCCCGTGGGCATAATATCTTTGAAAGGCCCTTTCCCATTTTAATTTATAACTCCATGCGTTACTCTATAAACCCCTTCATATGAGTATCTATAAATAAAGTGTAACGCTTAAATAACGCGTCATGAGATAGCACATATCTTCAATGAGTGGAAATCCAAATTGTGCTTCCCCCTTCAACCTGACGATGCAGGGCGTCCCCATAGCTGTGGGCACGGTCTTGTTCCTCGCCAGTATATGCGCGATCTAACTAAAGGAATCAGGTATTTGAGCAACCTTAATATGGTACTTGCGGCTGTATTTCTTTTGGCAGCCCTCATATTGGAACCAACAATACTGATATTGAACATGCTGCCGGCGAGTACATCAATACATTTGTCTCACGGATCCTTGATGCCGCACCTTTGAGCGAGCATAAGAATAACTGGCTGCAAGACTGGACAATCTACTATTGGGTTTGCTGGTTGAGCTGGAGTCCCTTCTTGGGAATCTTCATGGCCCAGATGTCAAAAGGAAGAACAGTACGTGAATTCATCATGGCACTTCTTATCGTTCCGACTACCATCGGCCTCATCTGGTTTACCGTATTTGGTGTCACTGGCATCGAAATTGCCGATAAGGCCCCTTCAATAGTGGAGCTCGGCCCGGAGACACAGGGCTAGAGGCCCTTCAGTCTGCAGCCATCATAGCAGCCTTGCCTTTCAGCTTCGTCATCATCATGATGATTTCATTCTATAAGGAGGTCAATGAAGAGAGAAAATATCTTGGCCTCACAATCACACCCAATAAACATCACATGAGGGAATATATCAACAGGAAAGAGCGGGAGTATCAGGAGCAGAAGAAAGCAGGCATGGACGAAAGGGATCTATAGTAAAGAACAGCAGCATGTACCATAAAACCAGCAGAACCTAATGACAGTCCCGGCAGTAGAATGTATTCTACTGCCGTTTTTTTGAATTCAACTTGATTAAGAACACTTTACTTTCCTTACTCAAAAAGTTCTGCTTCCATTGCCATTCACAAGAGCATATACAAATAATTTCCTTCCTTGCAAACAATATAATGTTATCTTCCATAAATATTTGACTAAATTTTCTAAAAAGTTAAAATTGTATTTATACCTTATATTATTGGAGGGGAGATAATGGCTGATATTGGAGAAGAGAAACAGTTCTCAAGGCGTGATTTTCTGAAAACCACCGGTGTTTTCACTGGCGGTATTCTCGGAGGCTCTTTATTGGGCGGCGTATTCATGAACCAGTCACAGATGCTTACTGACGATGATCCGGAAGTTTCAGAGGAGTCTACTTCAGAAGACGAGGCTCAAAACGAAAGTATGGAAGCACGGACCTTCTTTAGCCGGAGTGAGGATTTTGAAACATTGGCGGCTGCTACAGAACGTATCTATCCTGAAGATGATAACGGCCCGGGCGCCATCGCACTGGGTGTGCCCTATTTCATCGATCGACAGATGTACGGGTTCTGGGGACAGAACAGCCAGGACTATTCCTACGGGCCTTTCGAGCCCACTTCAGACACACACGGATTTCAGGCAAAACTGAATAGGGGAGAAGTCTTTCTTGCCGGCCTGCGTCGTCTACAGGAACTCAGCATGGAGGAGCATGATACAGCATTCGCCGACCTGGATGGCGGAGCCCAGGATGAGCTTCTCCGAAGTTTTGAATCCGGAGATGTGGAGATTAGAGGAGTAAGACCCGAAACCTTCTTTTCATTGCTCAGAAACGCAACAATTGAAGGTGTCTACTCAGACCCTGCGTATGGCGGCAATAAAGATATGCAGGGATGGAAGATGATAGAGTATCCCGGCCCACGTATGGGGTGGGCGGAAGACATTGAATCTGAAGAGTTCATGTCGCTGGACCCGGAAGGGTTGAGATCTTATCAGGGAGGCGGAATATAGATGGCTGAAGAATTGGATAAGGTGGACGTTGTTGTTGTAGGCATGGGGTGGGCCGGTGGCATCATCAGTGCCGAGATGGCCAAAGCCGGAAAAAGCGTCGTCGGTCTCGAAAAGGGGATTGATAAGAACAGGAGTGACTATGTAGGGGTGAAGGATGAACTGCGTTTTGACAACCGTTATCAGATCATGCAGAACCTTACCGGACACACCGTGACCTCAAGAAACGAAATCGACGAAACGGCGCTGCCTGTCAGAACAATGCAGAACATGCAGCTTGGCACGGATGTGGGGGGCGCCAGCGTACACTGGGCCGGGGCCACTTATCGTTATTGGCCCTATGAGTTTGAAATACGCAGCCAAACCATAGACCGCTATGGTGAGGATAAGATACCTGAAGATATGAATCTTCAGGACTGGGGAATCACATATGATGAAATGGAAGAATACTACGAGAAATGGGAATACACGGCAGGTATCTCTGGGGAACAGGATCCATTAGCCCCTGAAAGGAACAGGGAGTGGCCGAATCCACCGTTGAAGGAGACACCCTCACTGAGGCTATTCAAGGATGCGACAGAAAGGCTCGGGCTTCATCCCTTCCAGATTGCGGCAGGCAACCTTTCCCAAAATTACGAGAATCCAGATGGTGAACAGCTCAACGCCTGCATGTACTGTTCCTTCTGTACGAGACATGGATGTGATTTCAGTGCAAAATCAGATCCGCTTGCCACTGTTATCCCGACTGCAATGAAACATGATAACTTTGAGCTCAGGACCCGCGCCAATGTCAGACGGGTACTTTATGACGAAGATAGTGGCAAAGCAACCGGCGTCATGTATGTTGATGAAAATACTGGTGAAGAATATGAACAGCCGGCTGATGTAGTTGTCTTGGCAGCATTCGCATTCGCGAATAACCGCCTGCTGATGCTCTCGGACATAGGAGAACAATATGATCCGGAAACACGGGAGGGTGTCATTGGCCGGAACTTCAACGGACAGTACAATTCAGCCTTTCATGGGGCTACCGGCTTTTTCGAAAATGAACAATTCAACCTCTATATGGGGGCTGGTGCCCTCGGTGCTGCAGTAAATGATTATGCTGCAGACAACTTTGACCACTCGGACCTCGATTTCATCGGGGGAGGAGCGATAGAGTTGAGGCAATATGGGTTCGGGGCCATTTCAAGCAGCGGCAATGTTCCTGGAGACACACCAAACTGGGGACAGGAGTTCAAAGATAAATCCCTCCACTATGCCTACCGGACCTTGACCATATGGTATACATCCATAGCTATGTCCTACTGGCACAACTATCTCGACCTTGACCCGACCTATACGGATGAGTATGGAGATCCCCTACTGCGGGCCACCTACAAGTTTGGCGACCAGGAAAGGAATATCGCCCAATTTGGTATAGAGCGATGCCACGAAATCATGGAAGAGATGGGCGCTGATATCATTGAAGATGGTAATGTGCCTGAAGAATTCAATCATGTCTATTCCGGTGGCCATTATACTGGAGGCGTCGTCATGGGAGATGACCCGGAAACTTCCGCCGTAAACAGCTACTTGCAGATGTGGGATGTGGACAACCTTTTCGTCGTAGGAGGTTCAGCCTTCCCACAATTTGGGGGCCATCACCCAACTCCGACCATCGGGGCTTTGGCCTATCGGGCAGCAGAAGGCATCGAACGCTACTTGGAGGACGAAGAACAGCTTGTAAAAGCACCCGGCAGGAAATTTATCTGATTTCAAATTAAAGACTGCAATCCATCCCAATCAGGTGGATTGCAGTTTTTTTGTTTTTATTCATGTCTATTACCAGAAGTATTGCGAAATATTACAGTCATATCTCCATGTTACAGACATCGGTGTCATTTGTAACCTCATTATTATTCTACTGTAACCACAGGCGGGAATACACGTGTTATAGTGTGTCTTGTCTTGAAAAAAGAAAGACATCAAAACGTGATGCACCTTAAAGATTAAAAACAACCGATTGATAAATAATATACCCATTCATGGAGGATGAGACTTTTTTATGAAGAAAACAATACTGACGACGACACTCGCACTTGGACTTGGCGTATCCGGCATCGCAGCCGACCAGAATGCAGAAGCTTCAGAAATCAATAAAGATGAACTTGCACAGATGGCGCAGAACAACTCAAGCACACTGAACAATGCACCGATCCACGAAGGTGAATACAGCTACAACTTCACTGTTGATGGTGTCAACTACAACTTCGAATCCGATGGTACGTACTACACATGGTCCTATGGCGGCTACAGCGTAGAAACACCGGAAGTGGCAGAGGCAGCACCACAAGAGGCGCCTCAACAAGCGGCACCGCAGGTGACTGAAGAAGAAACGCAGGAAGCTGCGCCACAACAGCCAGCTGAAACGGAAACTCAAGAAGAGGCACCACAGGTCGTTGAAGAAGAGCCGGTACAACAGACACAACAGGTTGAAGATGTACAGGCAGCAGCACCAGCAGCGAACGGTTCCACTAAGGAGCAGTTCCTTGCAGCAGGCGGTTCAGAAGCAATGTGGCAGCACATCGTAATGCCTGAATCCAGCGGTAACCCGCAGGCCGTCAATGAGCTTGGCTACAGAGGCCTTGGTCAGACGAAGGAATATTGGGGCACTGGTTCTGTAGAAACACAGACTGAAGGCATGCTCGACTATGCTGTTGAACGCTACGGTTCTGTAGAAGCAGCGATTGAATTCCGTCAAGCGAACAACTGGTGGTAAGAGCTTCACCCATATCAACTCCCTTATGAATTGGTAATCCAATTCATAAGGGAGCTTTTTTATTAAATTATCCAATAATTTTTTATTGAATATAACAAATATTATTAAAAATGGTACCATGGATATATAACCATTTTCAGCTTCTTCTTTTCTAAGGAAATTGAGAGCCTGATTATGTATATATGTCGGGTGATTCGAATCACATAATTTTACAGGAGGAGGATAATTGCAATCTACACCTGCCTTTTGGAACTTGCCCCCTGCACATGACGTAAAATCATAAAGATGGGAGAATACATATGGAACTTACAGGAACATTGATCGTTATACTCGTAATTGCCGCACTGCTCATCGCCGGTGCTGTTGGATGGTATCTGTTCATGAAGGCCAGATACCGTACCGTCCCTTCCAACGAAGCGCTCATCGTCACAGGACCGAATCTTGGGGATGAAACTAAAGAGACGAATATATATAAAGATGATCAGGGCCGTTATATGAAGGTCATCCGCGGTGGCGGCCACAGGCTCAAACTCTTCCAGACTGGTACGAGAGTATCCCTGAAATCATTCCAGCTGCAGATTTCAACACCAAAGGTCTACACACTTGAAGGTGTGGGGATCTACGGTCAGGCTGTTGCAACTGTAAAAGTGGCCGATGACCTGGATGGCATCGTGAAGTATGCAGAACAGTTCCTCGGGAAGGACCAGGAGGATATCGAGCATGAAATATCTGAAGTCCTGAATTCGAATCTGCGAGCGATCCTGTCCAAGATGACAGTGGAGCAGATCAATAAGGATCGTGAGAGCTTCAACGAACAAGTGCGTGAAATCGCCCAGGACCAGCTGAACAGGATGGGATTCAAAATCACTTCCCTGGGCCTATCGGATTTGAAGGATGATGAAAATTATCTTGAAAACCTTGGCCGACCGCAGATTGCCAGGGTGAAGAAGGAAGCAGAAATTGCAGAATCCGAGAATAGGCGCGAAACAGAAATCCAACAGGCTAAAGATAACGAAGACATTTCCAACGAACAGTACAAGAGGGAAATGAATATCGCCGACAGCCGCAAGGAAAAGGACTTAAAGGACGCCAAAATACTTGCTGAAACCGAGAAGGAAAATGCAGCTGCAAGAGCCGCCGGCCAGCTTGAAGAGGAAGAGAGACGCTTGGAAGTGGAGCGTCAACGTCTGGAGATCCGCGAGCAGGAGAAGCAGAACGAGTTGAAGCTCCGCCAGATGGAACGTGAAAATGATGTGGCCCTGGAGAAGCAGCAGGTGGAGGTCCGCAGACAGCAGGCTGAAGCCGACTACTATGCACGCACCAAGGAAGCTGAAGCAAGAGCCGAGGCACGCATGGCCGAAGGTAAGGCTGAAGCGGAAGTCATCAGGGAGAAGAGCATGGCTGAGGCCGAGGCCATCGAACGCCGCGCCAAAGCAATGGCCGAGCATAAGGACGTCATCATTCTCGAACAGCTTATTGAAATCATGCCTGAATTCGCCAGAGCCGTCAGTGAATCACTCGGCAATGTAGAATCCATACGTATCCTCGATGGAGGCAGTGGAGACCAGTTGAACTCATTGCCGAACACAGTGACAGGAACCATGGCCAAGCTTCAGGAAAGCATGGGCCAGATGACCGGCTTCGATCTCGAAAATTTCCTCGGGAACCTATCCAATGAGGAGGAAAAGAATCAGGATCCTGATGACAAGACTGAACAGGATAGTGACGATTATTCGAGCTAATAGCACGTGCATCCTCCATATCAAGGATTAAAAGAGAGCCTGACCATCATAAGTGATGGTCAGGCTCTCTTTGATGGTCGGGAGACTGTTTCTCCGACCGGCTTCCGTTCAATTGAAGCTGCGCATGAATGCACTTGGAACTTCCGACTCGAACCTCAGGGATTCTCCGCTCTTCGGATGTCTGAATGCAAGCACATGGGCATGCAGACCCATCCTCCGGATGGGATTGCTGCGGGAACCATATTTTTTATCCCCCACGATGGGATGACCGAGTTCCTGCATGTGAACGCGAATCTGATTTTTACGTCCCGTCTCCAGATTGACTTTCAATAATGATGAATTTTTATTGGATTTCAACACTTTATAATGGGTTACAGCTTTCTTTCCGTGATTTGGATTTTTACTCGATCGCACAGTAAGCGTCTTATCTTCAGTCAACCAGGAACTGATGGTCCCATCCTCCTGCACCCTTCCTTCGACGAGTGCGATATAGGTGCGCTCGGAGACGGTATCCTTCCAGGCATTCTGCAATTTCTGCTGCACATCTTTACTTTTCGCAAACATCATCACTCCGGAAGTATCACGGTCCAGACGGTGCACGACAAAGATCCGGTTTCTGGGATGGCTGCGCTGTACATGGTCTGAGAGCTGACGGTAGGCAGTCATCTGATTCTCCTTATCCGACGCAATCGACAGCATCCCCGCTTCCTTTTCAACCACAATCACATCATCGTCTTCATGCAGTATCTTGATTCCCTTCACCTTCACATTCCTTGCCCCGAAACGGGAATTGATTTCAACACGGTCTCCGGGCTGCAGCACCGCATTGAATTGGGTGGTCGCTTCGCCGTTCACATGGATCTGGCCACGGCCTAAGATCCCCTTCACTGACTTACGGCTGCGCGAAGGCATCTTTTCAAATAGGAACTTCAGCAGCTCTGTCGATTCTTCAACGATCCATTCGGCATCCGGGCCATTCGATTTCTTGCTTGTCATTATATTATACTCCTTCTACTTCACTTCATTTTGTTCTTCCTTAATGAACATTATAGCATTTCTGGACAGGCTTAAATATCGCTGGGGGCTACACATGGTCGTGAAGAGGGCGGGATGGTCCAGAGATTCTGAAATCCGATTCTATAAGGAAACATATGAAAGAAGTGCCCATGGCTCTCCAAAGGTACTTCAACTCAAATGAATATTTTTGTCGGCGTGGTTTTCATTCAACCGATGATTGGATCAGATGACCTGCACTGTGCCCACCAGACCTGAAGATACCGTACCCGATTTTCCTATATATCCTCTCAGGGCATCCAATGCACTGACATCCAGATTTCGGCGGTCCTTTCCATATTTTTTGGGCACACCCTGAACAGTGACGAAGGAGGCGAGATACTCCCGCTCCTGATCCAATGGTTCACCATTGATGTAGATATCCTGGATACGCAACCCTGCAGGGTTTTCGATCTTTATATACATCTTCAGGCCAAGACAGCGCTTCAAATATCCACCTTTCTGATCATAAGGGTCTTTAGCGAATGTGTTTTCCAGATTCTCTTCCAGCATATCGAGTATCTCACGGCCGCTCAGCCGTGTCGTCGAAACCGGTGGATTGGTCGGAATGATATTCCATAAATCGTTCATCGTCACCGGTCCGACGGGGACTGGTGCACCATACCGCCACCCATTCGAGAATGCAACTTCTGCACCTGAAACATCGAGGAGTGAACTGAGGAGCAGGTTGTCGGCAGTAGATTCCAGCTGATTATAGCGGTGGAGTGCTGTGTCTGTATGGCCGACCACTTCCTCCATTGTTTCCCTGTAGGGCGCAACAGCATCATCAATGATGCGCTGGATATCACCATCAGGCTCCACCCCTTCCGCGACCTCGATCAGGCGGTGGGAGTAGTCGATGACTCCACCTTTCCCGACTTCGAGATCAAGTCTTCCGATATGTGCACCATGACAGCCGGACTGGATGATCAGGGTGCCATCCACCTCTGCAGGCTGTCTTAGCGTATTATGGGTGTGGCCGCTCAGTATGATATCTATGCCTTCGGTTTCAGAAGCAAGCTTCACATCCTGTGGAAACCCGAAATGAGAAAGCACGATGACCAGGTCGACCTGTTCCTCCCGTCTGAGCTGATCGGCTGTTTTCTGGACCTCTTCGTTCCCTAGCGTAAAGTAGATCCCTTCGGAAAAATGCTCCGGCATCATCTTATCGACAATATGCTCGGCAACACCGATGACCCCGATCTTCAGACCGGCACGTTCACTGATGATGTAGGGAGTGAAGGCAGGTTCATCTGTTTCCTTATCGTAGATGTTGCATGCAAGCATCGGATAATCCAGTTTGGACATCAGGCTTTCAAGCTGGTCAGGGCCATAGGCGAAATCCCAATGGGAAGTCATTGCATCAAACTGCAGTGCCTTCAGAATCGGCACAAGCATTTCCCCCTTCGTTGACACGACAGGGTAGGTACCATGAAATGTATCTCCATTATCGAAGGCCAGGACACCTTGTGGGTTATCTTTCCTCGCCTCCTTAAAGATCGTGGCAATGCGGGCGTATCCCCCTGCATTCCGATAGCGCTCCTCCCCTTTTTCTATAAACATTTCGGGATGAAGATCATAATAGCCGTGGGTATCGTTCATCTGCAGAATCGTCAACTGTTTATTATGGTCCAATGACCGCCCCTCCATTCATACGTTTTATTTTTACTAAAGAATACATATCCAAGCATAGAATAGAATTGTGAAGATTCTATGAAATTACATCACAAATTCCATTTGAAAGAAATCCGACTTAAAAATTAAGGCATTTTCATCATATCTTCACATTCATACTTCAACATTGTATTGGAAAACCAAATGGAGGAGGGAAGAGATGGTAGTCACCAATGTCATGCTGTCGATGATCATCATCCTTATAAGCTTTATTGCAGGCTTTGCGATTTATTACATATTCACTGAAGAGGACCATAGGGAAAAAATGAAGACCCTCGAAGATATTTCATCTGTGCTGATCAATTTCGTGCTGTTCATCTGGCTTTCAAAAGTGATCTTGAATTTTCCTGCATTCATCAGTGAGCCTTTGACCATATTGGCGTATCCCGGTTCTGCCGAAACTTTCTACCTGGCATTCATCTTCAGTTCAGTGCTGTTCATGTATCAGCATAAAAGAAGGAAGGCAGACCGCGGTGGCTTTATAAAGGCATTTACAATGGTCTTCCTGCTCTCCTCCATGGTATATGAGCTGATCCAGTTCCTGTGGAACAATGATGATGGTTCTTTTGGATACCTATTATTGCTTTCAGGGCTTCTGATCATATTTCTGGTTTTGGAGAAGCGGACAGGCCTCAGGATGCTGACCCTCTTACTGATCACCTTATGGTCGGGTGGCATGATGCTGCTTATTCTCCTCTATCCGGTAGTTACGGTATTCGGCTACATCATGCAGCCCGGGTTTATAGCGCTGTTTTTCGCAATCAGCAGTCTCATCATATTCATTACAGTTGGAAAGGAAGGTAGGATATGACAGGTATAGAAGCCGATACGATGATATTAGTGGGGGCCGTCTGGGCAGTAGCTGCAGGGGCGCTGTCGTTCCTGTCCCCATGCGTACTACCACTTTTCCCTGCGTTTGTATCATATATCACCGGCGTCAGCGTGAAGGAACTCCAGGGGGGCAAGACCACAAAATTACGGAGCCATATACTCAGCCACTCATTGATTTTCCTGTTCGGCGTCTCCTTTGTATTCATCAGTCTGGGTGCCGGCGCCTCATTCTTGGGGAAATGGATACAGGATCTTCTCCTCGGAGACTCCGGCCTGCTGCTCCAGAGGATTGCAGGGGTCTTCATCATCGTCATGGGATTGTTTGTGGCCGGGTGGATCAACATCCCCTCTTTAATGCAGGAAAGAAGGTTGCAGTACTCCAAAAAATCAGCAGGCTATATAGGCACATTTTTCGTCGGCCTTGGATTTGCAGCCGGATGGACGCCCTGCATCGGACCCATCTTCGGTTCGATACTGCTGCTCGCTGCGAGCAGCCCGGGGCAGGGGATGGTCTACACCGTCATGTATGTCATCGGATTTGCCCTGCCGTTTATCGTGTTGAGTTTCTTTCTTGGATCGACGCGTTGGATCGTCCGCTATTCAGGGACCATCATGAAAATCGGAGGCGCTGTGATGATCGTGATGGGGATTGTACTCTTCCTTGGCCTGATGCCTAGGATTACAGAATATCTACTCGACCTTGTCGATGGAACATGGTTGTCAAAATTGGGTTAACAGGAGGATTTTTTAATGAAGAAGATTATACTTATCATTTTGGTTGTAGGAATGGTCGGATGGGCAGTCTATGAATATATCGGAGGCGCTTCCGAGGAAACGGAAATAAGCGAGCAGAACGAATCTGAGGATGTCGGACTTGAAGAAGGACAGACTGCACCCGACTTTCTGCTGACGACGCTCGAAGGGGAGGAAGCCAGATTGTCTGAATTCAGGGGGCAGCCGGTGATCATCAATTTCTGGGCCACCTGGTGTCCACCGTGCCGGGCGGAAATGCCCGACTTTCAAAAGCTCTATGAAGCTGAGGATGTAGAGATTCTGGCTGTGAATCTGACTGAATCCGAGCAGAGCGAGGAAGGTGTACAGGACTTCATTGATGAACTGGGACTGACGTTCCCGGTACCGATGGATCAGAACTCAATCGTCTCCGAAATGTACGAAGTACAGGCATACCCGACTTCTTATATCGTCGATTCCGATGGGAAAATACAGTTCACAGCAAGAGGCGCCATCAATTATGATATTATGCAGAGAGAGCTATCCAATATAAATTGACCATTCCTCTGCTGTGGAATGATTATGAGGTGTCCAATATGAAACAGAGGATTCTCGTTGTCGAAGATGACGATATGATCAGAAGACTCATCAAGATCAACCTTGAAAAGCATCACTATGATGTAGTGGAGGCAGCTGACGGGGAAGAGGCAAAACAGGTTTTCCTGAATACACATCCCTGCCTTGTGATCCTCGACCTGATGCTCCCGAAAGTGAGCGGGGAAGCATTCTTCCAATGGGTGCGCGCCCAGGAGCGCAATGAAGTGTCCGTCATCATGCTTTCTGCAAAATCCCGGACCAGCGATAAGATCGAAGGTCTCAAAATGGGGGCAGACGACTATATCACCAAGCCTTTCGAACCGGAGGAACTCGTCGCCCATGTCGAAGCGGTTTTGAGACGCACCGGCCAGTTCTGTCAAAAGATTGTGCACGGTGGATTGTGCATTAAACCGCGCAAGGGGGAAGTGCAGCTCTATGATGCTGACATCCCCTTGACGAAACATGAATTCAATCTGCTGTATTTCTTCATGCAGCACCCGAATGTCATCCATGACAGGGAGACGTTGATTTCACACTTGTACCCAAATGCGGAAACTTCCGTGATGGACCGCACAGTCGACGCCCACATCAAGAAGCTGCGCGAAAAGATCGAAGAGGACACTTCCAATCCGCAGCGCATACAGACCGTGCGGGGAATGGGGTATAAATTTGTCACTCAGTAGCATCCTCAAGAAAATCATACCGCAGGATTTTCTGTGGAGACTGTCCACGCTGAACATCATTGTAATCACTTCGGCGATACTGCTGAGCGGGCTGGCCATCTATAATACAGCCTGTGCCCTGGTCGGCTCGATGGGAGACCTGAATGACATGCAGCAGGCACGGTTCAACTCCGTCCTCTTCAACTACCTGCTCATCTTTATTTCAACAACAATCTTTGCCGGCAGCCTTCTCCAGTACTATGTCACGAAGAAACTGGTCAATCCTGTCCAAAGGCTCATTGAATCCACCAAGCAGATGAAGAGGGGAGAATATCCGGAACCCGTATCCCTCACTGCCAGAGGGGAGATAGGAGAGCTTGCGGAACATTTCAACGGCCTAGTCGAGCAGCTTAAATCAAATGATGCAGACCGCAATAAACTGGTCTCTGATCTATCCCATGAACTCCGGACGCCGCTGACAAACCTGAACGGCTATCTGAAGGCGCTCAGGGACGGCGTGATGGACGGCGATGCCGAATTGTACGATGCCCTGCTCAATGAATCAAGAAGGATAACCGAGATGACTGAGCAGATGGAATTATTGAAGGAATGGGGCGAAATCACTTCAAACCATTACGCCGATCATGAAGTCAGAAACATTGCCGAACTGATGGAGCAATGTACCAACATGTTCCGACTGCAGGTGGAGCGGAGAAACATCTCATTGATAACAGAAGCTGAGGACTGCACATTCAGGCTCAACGCTGATGGTGTGCAGCAGGTGATGACCAACTTGATCGACAACGCATTGAACCATCATCAAGGCAGCTCACCAATAAAAGTGAGGGGCCGAATACAGGAAACCGTCTATCACGTATCAGTCAGCAGTCCTGGACCCCACATCCCCGAGGAAGAAAAAGAACGCATATTTGAACGCCTGTACCGTCTTGATACTTCCAGGAGCCGCCAGACGGGCGGCAGCGGCCTTGGCCTCGCAATCGTCAAAGAGATCATCGACAAATACAATGGCCGGGTCGGAGTCCATTCAGAAAAGGGCATCAATACTTTCTGGTTTACACTGCCTATAGAATAGTTAAAGAAGCCTCCGTGGAGGCTTCTTTTTAGTAATGCATCGTATTGGGTAGATATAATTATGTACTTCAACACTATCCATCATTTCATCATGCATTGACGCGTGAAGTGAATAAATCGGATATTTATAAAGGCGGAGAGACAATGAAGAAATTCTACAGTGATGTCATTCAATATAGAGGGAGCCATTATGACTTCGGCTTCTTCCAAGGCGAACAGCTTAGAGAGTCGTCGATTCTGCCCAATCGTGAAAAGCAGTGGGCATCCCGGAGAAACCGTCATTTCCTGATCAACCCAGAGGCATTCATATCAGTCATCTCAGAAGTTGCGCCAGCCATACTGGAAGAAATAGATGGCCTTGCCGATGCACTGGAAATGGATATGGATGAGGCCTTCCGTCTGTTCGGCGGCTATTATCGGGAATACATCCGCAGCGGCTGTTCAATCTTCACCGATTCCGACTTCATGGTCCGAAACTACGACAGCCATCCACGTGGATACGAAGGGCGGTATACATTTTATGATCCGACCGATGAAGGCTATGCCGTAATTGGACCGTCCATGCAGATAACCGGACGGATAGACGGTATGAATGAAAAGGGTCTCGTGATGGGATACAACTTCACCCATAGTAAGAATTCCGGCGATGGTTTCATATGCAATATGATCGGCCGGCTCATACTGGAAACATGCGCAGACGCTGAGGAGGCCATTTCCCTATTGGAAAAGCTCCCGCATAGGCATTCCTTCAGCTATATCCTTCTCGATGCTGAAGGGGCGTCCTACGTTGTTGAAGCCTCTCCAAGGAAAGTCGCCGTCAGGCAATCCAATGTATGTACGAACCATTTCCATCTGCTCGATGAGGAGAACCGATACCGCCAGGAAGAAACACGCCAGCGGGAGCAGACCATCCAAAATGAGCAGCAGCGTGCCGCCAATCCCTATGAAGCCTTCAAAGTTATGAACGATCCGGCACATGGGGTATTCTCCAACAAATATGATGCTTCAGCAGGAACGATACACACTTCCGTCTATTTTCCAAAGGAGCTGAAAGCATGGTATGTGATAGGTCCCGATAAGGAACCGGTCATCTTTGACTTCAACAAATGGCTAGAAGGGGAGAACGTCAACGTCAGGCAGATCAAAGGGATGCTCGACTACCACCGGCCGTTCGTCAATATGGGGTAGAGGGAGGACCTTCAGCTATGAATTTTCGGTCATCATTACTAATATGATAAGCTCAATACCTAATTTCCATTATCTTAATAGGTCCGCCATGTAACAATACGAATGTGCCCTCAATTGAAAAATTCCATTTTATGTATACACAATTTCTCCTGAAGATCTAGGCCAAATCATGGCACCATTGAGAACGAGCGTGGTCAAGTATAGAGAACACTCGGTTCATATGGTTATGGAAGTTGAAAATCCATCTATTATTTATTTACTTATGAGTTTTAGCATTTATAGGTTAGAAAACCTATGACAAAATGAAATTTATCTTTGAAACCATCTAAGGGTAATATGTTTCTGTTACTAATAATATGAAAAACCTTTCATGATATCTTCTATACTTGAATTTATAAGATAAATTCAAGCTTCTACGTATATTAGTAATACTAGAAACTTTAGTTAATTATTAATCGTAAAAGCTTCTCTATAACATTATTCGATAAGAAAGTTTTTATACTCAGTTCACTTTTTTGAGTATTTAAAAGATTTCACACTTTTCTCTAACCATGTTAAATCCATAGTATTAACCTTACTTTTTTCAAATACCGGCTTTTGACCGAACAAGATTTCATAATCTTTAATAGCTAACTCCAGAACCATTTTAGCTTTATTGATTTCACTCCAGTTGTGTTGAATTAAGCTAAAGTATACATTATAATCTACAAATTTAGGTTCTGATATAATTATTTTGTGATGATTAAAGTATTCAGGATCTATTTCTAATTCTGCTTCAAACTCTGCATTTGAAAAATGGAGTGCCCAGTTTCTTTGGTTTTTAAAACTATTAATATAAGAGTTCTCAGTTTCAGTTGTTTTTGTAAGAATATAATCAGTATTTTTATTAATTTTATTTCTTAGAAGTTTATATGAAACACTTTTACCTTGCATATCACCAATTATGTTATACAATTTAGAAGCTCTGTATAAAGATTGGACTCTGAACTCCTCATATAATTTATATTTAAATTTTTTCCTTTTAATTTCAGCATGAATTCGATATTTATTATTCACTCTTCTGTACATATTTAGCTCTTTATATAAATGATGTATCATAAATTTATATTGCTTCTTTAATTTTTCAATATCCATACTATCCCCCCTTAATCGTTCCGATAATTTAACATTATCTTTTATTAAAACTGTGGTGTGTCCTACGGTAATGATATTTATCTCTTGCGAAAATTAGGTTCGATATTCTCATATATTTAATAAGTATGATTAAATCCTGTTTAAACTTACAAAAAGAGAACTTAAATCACGTTTACCTATGACTTATAGCTGTTTTTATTCATTATTTTGCATATGACTTGAGACCCCACTACCTTAGTTTAGAAGGTGATCACTTCTCTGCATCCTATTACAACTACGATTAATGACTAAAATGTCATTCATCTATTGCTATGACGCTTTGTACGGCTCCAATAACGGTAGGAGACCCAGGTTAGAGCCACTACCGCAATCCACGCTACAATCACTATCGCGCCGCGGAATATCGACGGATTGGTCGCAAAGGCACCTAAAGCCACAAGGGAAACCTGCCCGGGGATGGAAGCCAGAAGAGTAGCGGATATGAATGCATACTGTTTTATACCCAAAGCTCCAGCACCATAATTCACCGGCCAGTATGGCAGGCCAGGCATAAGCCTCACAGTACACATTGCCCAGAATCCCGCATTGCGGAGATAACTCTCTACAAGGGAACCATGGCTCCCCAGGAGCTGGAAGGTGAGGCGTTGACCCAGGGCACGTGCCAGCCAGTAGCCGATCCAGGAACCGAGCATCACTCCAGAAACTGAGAGCAGTGTTCCTATGATCAGACCATAAAGTGAGCCGGCCACCAGGGCAGGCACCGTTATGGGGATGGGGGTGATGGCAATTGCTGCTGTAATACCCAGGAATACCAAAAAGCCGGCCCAGCCATAGCCAAGGATGATCTCCCGCATCTCCTCTGGTTCAGGCAGGTCCAGGTTGAAAACCGCCCATAACAAAAATGCACCCAATACGATCAGGATAATCAACGACACAATCGAACGTAAACGTAAGATGACGGTGCGATTTTTGTCCAAAGCCATAGATTCTCCCCCTTTGGCTCAGATTTGAAACATGTCTGGTGTTCATTCAATATTATTCTTCAATTCTAATATCATATGATGAGTCTTTATTTATGATAACTCTCATTCCTGATGATCTTATTCACCCTGAATATCTGTTCAAGCAGCATGACTTTCATCATCTGATGTGGGTAGGTGAGGGCGCCGAAACTGATTGCCTGGTCGGAACGCCTGCGCACGGTTTCCCCGAGGCCATTGCTCCCGCCGATTATGAATACGAGATCGCTCCTTCCGGTGTTCATCCATTTCTGATACTCTTCTGCGAGTCCTTCACTGGTAAACGCTTTGCCTTTTATTTCGAGCGTGATGACATGCTGGCCGTCCTTGATTTTGGAAAGGATCTTTTCAGCTTCCTTCTCCTTGATGATTTCGATATCCTTTGCACTTGCATTGTTTGGTTCCTTTTCATCCGGTATCTCGATGAGTTCGAGCTTTGCATAGCCGCTGATGCGCTTTCTATATTCCTCGACTGCCTGTTTCCAGTACTTTTCCTTCAATTTTCCAACACTAATCAATGTGACTTTCATTTCAAATCATCCTTTTGTACGAGCCATAATAACTTGACTATAATTCTGAATTGTTAAATAATTAAAGTAACTTTATATCCATAAAGTGAGAAGGGAGTGATCATATGGCAAACACAACCTACAGTATACTGAAATTCCGAAGCCAGGACGATCTCCGTAAAATCGTCGACTACGCGATTAAAGATGGAAGGGACTTTGACTTCAATTCGATTGAACCTATACCGGACGCCTTGAAGGTGGAGCATATCCCCTATCAGGATGCGGCAATCGGTTCTTACTATAATACCCTCGATAGGGACGATCAGGCGGCGCTTATTGAGAATCTTGAGGATAAGCACTACACGAACGTCGAGGATATCATTGAACAGGCTGCTGCCCAGGAGAAGGAACAGATTCTGGTGGCGGAGGAACGCATCGACCTGGGCCAGAAATATTATGAGAATATCATGGAACATGGCTACCCTGATTTCTTCGAGTGGGCGAATGCGCACTGGAATACAAAGGGGAATGCGATAGATACTGTCGTTGACGAGGAAAAACTGGAAATTTCATTTTCGACCTCATCAAGTGTGGTTGCAGACTTGATGAAGAATCTCTACGAGAAGACCGGCGTGCCTTTCGTCTACCAATATACCGATGACACGTTCACTGTTTATGGTGAGATGTGCTGCGATGAAGAAGGAATCAGGAACAGCGAAATTGATGAGAAGTGGGTCAAAGACATTTTTGCTGAAAGGACGGCTGGCTGATCCGGCTTATCCACAATATCAAAGGTGAACTGCAGTGAAGTTATTCACAGTGGTTCATCTATTTTTATGCATGCATTTATAGTTATCCACAAGATTTCAACATATCCACGGATAATTACGCATAAATCGTGCATATTACTTTTCTTTACTCATTATAATCACATAAATATAAATAAAACAGCCAGTTTTACACGACTGACTGCTTGCTTATCCACAATTTTTATACTTTACTAACATTTATGACTATTTATCCACAGAGTTTTCACACATTTATGTGGATAACTTTTTATATCTGATATATCTTCGTTGGTATGGCCCTATCAGTATCACTGATCGTTACATGGTTATCCGTATCGATGTCATACTGGTTCAACACCTGTTCCACACTCATCTTTGCCAGTTCCTTTATATTGTTGTCTGTACTCAGATGGCTGAGATATATACGTTTTGTACGGTCGGTTATAACGTCACGCATGGCATGGGCAGCATCCTCGTTTGAAACGTGGCCGACGTCTGACAGTATCCTCTGCTTGGTCACCCATGGATATCTGCCCATCCTGAGCATATCGACATCATGGTTGCTTTCGAACACGAGACAGTCGCTTTCCTTGATGATGCCCTTCATCTGGTCGGATACATAACCTGTATCCGTGATGATCGACAGCTTCCTGTTGTCTTTCATGAATGTATAGAATTGCGGATCGATGGCATCATGGGAGACGTTGAAGGATTGTACATCCATACCGAGCAGTTCCTTCTCCTCCAATGGATTGAAGTGGAACTTCTTGTCGCTGTGGACTTCTATGTCTTTGGCCTCTATACGCTGCCATGTCTTCTCATTGGCATAGATGGGGATGCCATAGCGCTTCGAGATCACCTTGAGGCCTTTTATATGATCGCTGTGCTCATGGGTGATGAGGATGGCATCGATGTTCTTCAGGGAAGTATCCAATGTGTTCAGCGACTCCTCTATACGTTTGCAGGAGAGGCCCACATCTATGAGCAGGCTGCCTTTTTCAGTTTCTATATACGTGCTGTTCCCGGTGGAACCGCTGGCTAACACGCTCATCTTCATTACTGTCACTCACTTTCGATAATATCTTCTGTTTCACTGATGGCATCGACATAAATCATCTTTTCGACACCCTGGTCTGTAATCTTGAGCTCCCATTTCGGTCTTAAGAGCACCTGCTCATCATCGCTCAGGATGATGTAGTATCCGAGTCTTGCATTCTCTATCACCGCTTCTCCGGATATCCTTTGGCGTCCATAGAGATCAGAGACCACCTGTCTTGGATTCCTGACGGCGATCGGGGAAGTATAGCTGTTCTCACGCAGATTGGTGATGTATCCCTGCTCATACTCCATGGCTTCAGTGCCGTCCCCCCTGTATATCACACGGGCCCCTTCGTAGTTGAAGATGGGGTATTCACCGTAGTATTGGTTGAAGAGCGCAGAAGTGCCGTTACTCATTACATCATCATACTTATAATTTCCGCCTCTGTAAACCTGTTCGTTCTTATGCCTTTGGAGGGCATCGACCCTCATCTCGGGTGGATCGTCCCCGGCGTCGAATTCCTCATGGATGATATGGCCGCTGTTGGTGATTTCAACCTCATCATCAGAAATTTCGTCGACTTCATTGAAGTCCAATTTTTCTCCAGTGAGTATATTCAGCTTTTCGGGCTGATGTTCGGGAAGCTGGCTCATATCAATATCCGTCTCTTCAAGCACCCCAGGAGTATTCTCAATCTCTTCGATGTCCTCCTGCTGCTTATTGTAGTACATCATCAGAAGGGCGACATTGATGAGCAGGAAGACAAGGATGTATAACGACTTGGTCAGTTTCCAATCCACTACTCCAGCCCCCCTTCATTGAACCGCAGCCATTCGCCATCATATTTCACATACCACTCGGGTACGAATTCCACCACGTTGAGCTCCGTCTGGGAGTCCGAGAAGCGCATATCGTAGCCGATGGTGATTTTCGACACCTTCTGCAGATCGATCTCCTCATTCAAGGCAATCTGATACCGTACATCCTCAAGGCGGGTGAGTGCCTTCGATTCCTCACTCGGGACCTGCGCGTTGATGTAGAGCAGGGGACGCTCGTATTCGAACAGGGCATTGCTGCCATATTTGGTGGTGATGGTATGTGAAATCTCATCACTGAACACGGCATAGCCGTTCAGCGTGTACCGGTAGGTTGACTCGCTTCCTTCTTCATCATAGTCGAATAGCATATGGTCCTGGGAGAGTCCTATATGCGAATTGAGGAAATCGAAGCTGCGCTGTATGGTCTGATGGGGATTGCGATCGGATGTCTGTGATTCATCCAGGTTCGTATATACGTAATTATAGGTTTCCGTATTGTAGGTTGCGAGGTTATTTTCACCCTCATATACATAGACATCTTCATTTTGGGATACGCTGGCTTCATCTTCCATGAAGAGCAGTGAGTTGACGTTGTCTATACTGATCTGGGTGGAAAGGAAGGTCTCTATGCTCACTTCCCCCGGATCATCCGGACCATATATCGCTGTCTTGTTATTCGATGTCTGCTGGTTGGTGATGATGGGTGTGTAGGCTTCGAAGGATGTCTCGTACTCATCGACGATGGAGAGCAGGTAGGCGCTGTCTATATCAGTCTGGGCGACTGCCACCCGGTCGAGTGCCTCATTCAACAGATAGAAGGTCACCTGCGGGGAGGCGATGTCCACTACAATCCGGTCGAAACTGTAGTCGGGCAGGGTACCTTCATATGTGAAGCCAAGCACCTGGAAAAGGGATTTGGAGGGCATTTCCGATGGATAGTCGACGATCAGGAATTCCTCATCGCCGTTCTCCTTCACAGCTGGATCCAGACGGTCCATATTATTGTAGACATCTATGCCTTCAATTTCGGTGCCGTCGAGGAACTCCCTGACGCCTACTACAGCGTTTTCCTCTATCGTCCCCCTGACATTGTCCCCATCCACCCAGATGAGCTGATAGGCGCGCATGACGCTGTTGAATGGCACAGGCTCGCCCTGACCGATATTGGAAGTGGAGTCGATGCTTGTATCGACCTGTGAAAATTCCGGCTGGTAGCTCCACACCATGTAGGTCAGTACTGCACTGCTGATGACAAGAAGGAAGAGGATGATGGATTTGGCTGTTTCCCTATACATCCCAATCATCCTCCTCAAGCGTTTCACACGGCAGGTTGATGAATATCGTCGTGCCGTGGTTCTCAACGCTGTTTGCCCATATCCTGCCATCATGCGCTTCCACTATTTCCTTAGAGATGGCGAGGCCGAGGCCGGTGCCGCCCATTTTGCGGGCACGCCCCTTGTCCACGCGGTAGAAACGCTCGAAAATGCGCTCGACCTTGCTCGCCGGTATGCCGAGTCCATTGTCTTTGATCTGGACCGTCATCCTGTTGTAGAGGCGGTTCTGTTTCACATGGAACTCCACTTTCTTATGGTCCCTGCTCGAGTACTTGATGGCGTTTGAGATGACATTATCGAGCACCTGGCCCATCTTATCCATGGCAATCTCAGTAAATATCGGCGTATCCGGGATGTTCCGTACAAATTCCACGTCATCCTTATGCGTCATCTCGAAACGGTCGATGATCCGGTTCAGGAACTGGTTGAAGTCGACGATTTCACGTTCCAATTCCTCCGCTTCATTATCCATTCTGGAGAGCTGCAGCAGGTCCTCGACGAGACGGATCATCCGGTCCGTCTCCTCACGTGTCACACCCAGGAACTTCGGTGCAAGCTTTTCATTTTTCCAGGCCCCTTCCTGGAGGGCTTCGATATAGCTCCTCATCGAAGTGAGCGGAGTCCTGAGTTCATGGGAAACGTTGGCGACGAATTCCCTGCGCTCATTATCTACACGTTCCTGTTCGGTCACATCATGAAGTACTGCTATATAGCCATTGATGAATCCGGTGTCTTTTACGATGGTCGAGAAGCTCACACGGATTGTCGTCTCCTCGTCATCATGATCAAGGAACAGCAGCTGGCTTTCATTCGTCTCCTGGATATCTTCAAGGGTCATCTCCTCATCCAGCTTCAGAAGCGCCAGCATATCCTCTCCGTGGAGATCCTTCCCGGACATGCCGATCATATCGAGCGCCATCTCATTGACGACGCGGATCCGTCCTCTGCGGTCTGTGGCGATGATGCCGTCAGACATATGGGTGATGACTGAATCCAGGCGCTTCTTCTCACTTTCAGTATTCGCCTGCGCTTCCTGGACGCGCTTCGAGAGAATGTTGAAGGAGCCTGCAAGTTCGCCGATTTCATCGCTGCTGTATATTTTTACGCGCGATGTATAGTCCCCCTCAGACATGAGGAGCGCCTGGTTGCGCATGTCCGTGATGGGCTTCGTGATGGTCCGTGCAATGAATATGCCGAGGATGCTCGTGATGATCAGTGAGATCAGCGTGGCAATGATGAAGGTATTGTTGATCGCCTCCAGCTGCTGGTAGACGGTTTCGATGTTGGAAGCCGTATATATGGCACCGAGGATCTGATTGTCCTGTATGACCGGCTGGTTGAGCAGCCAGACACGCTGGTGGTTCTGCTCGACATCGACATAGATTTCCTCGTTGCGTGTGCCGGTGGTGATAGCTTCTTCGGTGAGCGGTGCATTGATTCTTGAACCGATGTTCGATTCGTTGGAGATACGGCTTGTGGCCACAAGTACATTATCGGAATTCACATATCTGACTTCCTCGATCTCAGGTCTGTTTCCATAGTCGGAAAGCAGATTCTGTATCTCTTCACGGAACTGTTCGCCATCATCTCCATACTCTGTGTAGAGCTCATTGATTCTGGTATCTATGAGGCTCACCTGGGTCTCGATGTTGTCCTGGAAGTTTCCGGTGAGTTCCTTCTCAAGCGTATTCGTAAAATATAGACCGATGATCTGCATTCCGATGACGATGAGGAGTACATATATGATCACAAGCTTTATATGAAGAGACTGCAGGTTTTTTAAAAACTGCTTCATCAAAAGTTAACTCCTTTATTCGTCACCTTGAATATAATAGCCGACACCTCTTCTTGTCATGAGGTATTCAGGATGGGAGGGATCTGCCTCGATTTTCTCCCTGAGGCGTCTTACAGTCACGTCGACTGTCCGGACATCCCCGAAATAGTCATAGCCCCACACAGTCTCGAGCAGGTGCTCCCGGGTCATGACCTGGGAGAGGTGCTGTGCCAGATAGTTGAACAGCTCGAATTCTCTGTGCGTGAGTTCAATATCCTTTCCATGCTTCTTAATGGCGAAGGAATCGGGGATTATAGTGATATCCTTTATCTGGATATTATTGTTCTCCGGCTCCTTCTCTTTTGTCCCGGCATCGCTCTTCCTTCTCAGGTTGGCCTTAACCCGGGCGATCAGTTCACGTGTGGAAAAGGGTTTCGTCACGTAATCATCGGCACCGAGTTCCAGACCGAGCACCTTGTCTATCTCAGAATCCTTCGCCGTAAGCATTATGATGGGCATATCATGCGTCTTACGGACTTCGCGGCACACTTCCATGCCGTCCATGCCCGGCAGCATGATGTCGAGCAATACAATATCCGGTTCGACTTCAAGTATCATTTCCAGTGCATCATTCCCGTCATAGGCACAATGCACCTCATATCCTTCCTTCTCGAGGTTGAATTCCAGTATATCCGCTATGGGTCTTTCATCATCCACTACGACAATCTTCTTAGGCATTGCATTCCCTCACTTTCATTAGGTGCCAGTTTCCATACTCATATCCATTATAAATGTATCACTTTTCCAATTCCATTTCCATTCAACCATAACAAAAAAGCCACCAGCATAGTATGCTGACAGCTTCTCGATGTACGGTCCCGACGGGAATCGAACCCGCGATCTCCTGCGTGACAGGCAGGCATGTTAACCGCTACACCACGGGACCATAATAATATTGAAAGTGACCCGTACGGGATTCGAACCCGTGTTACCGCCGTGAAAGGGCGGTGTCTTAACCACTTGACCAACGGGCCGTGTTGGGTGGTGACTCTGAACACAAAGGTTATTATAGCATGATATAAATTTCATTTTCAACTGAAATTTTGATTTTATACAAAATAAATATCCTGCGGCAGATCGCCGCAGGATATTTGCTAGCTCCAGAAATCTTTCAGCAGATTCGTCTGGTTACGGTCCGGTCCCACAGAAAAGATGGAGACGCTGACGCCTGTCAGGCGTTCAATCTCTTCAAGGTAGTTCCGCGCATTTTCCGGAAGGTCTTCCATGCGTTTCACGCCTGTGATGTCTTCCTTCCAGCCGGGCAGTTCCTTGAAGATCGGCTTGGCGCGCTCCAGCGCATCCAATGTTGCCGGATATTCGGTGATTTCCTTGCCGTCTATTTCATAGGCTGTACAGATCTTGACCGTATCGAGTCCGCTCAATACGTCGATGGAGTTGAGGGACAGGTCGGTGATGCCGCTCACACGTCTTGAGTGGCGGACGACGACGCTGTCGAACCAGCCCACACGACGTGCACGGCCGGTCGTCGTACCGTACTCCCGGCCGACTTCCCTGATGTGGTCGCCGCTTTCGTCGAACAGTTCCGTCGGGAATGGACCGTCCCCGACTCTTGAAGTATATGCTTTGCATACACCGACGATGCTGTTGACGGATGTCGGGCCGACGCCGCAGCCGACTGTGACGTTGCCGGCGACCGGGTTGCTGGATGTGACGAACGGGTACGTTCCATGGTCGATATCGAGCATGACGCCCTGTGCACCTTCAAAAAGGACTTTCTGTTTGTTCTGGAAGGCGTCATCGAGCACTTTCGCCGTATCCGTCACATAAGGTGCCAGGCGCTCCGCGGCCTTACGGTAGCTGTCGAAGATTTCATCGAAAGTGAATCCTTCACGGCCATACAGCGCCTTGAACATATGGTTTTTGATCTCAAGGTTCTCTTCGAGCCTCTTTCTGAACACGGATTCATCTATAAGATCCGCCATCCGGATGCCGATCCGCTGCACCTTGTCCACATAGCATGGCCCGATGCCGCGTTTCGTCGTACCGATCTTGTTGTCCCCACGGGCTTCCTCTTCCAATTCATCTTGCAGGAGGTGGTAGGGGAGGATGACCTGTGCTCGGTTCGAAATCCTCAGATTGTCCACCGATATGCCACGCTCGATCAGTCCATCAAGCTCCTTGATGATGGAAATCGGATCGATGACCACGCCATTGCCGATCAATGAAATCTTGTCATCATAGAATATACCTGAAGGTACGAGATGCAGCTTATATGTTTCGCCACCGAACTGGATGGTGTGTCCTGCATTATTTCCCCCGGAGAAGCGTGCAATGATATCCGCGTCTTCTGACAGGAAGTCCGTAATCTTACCTTTTCCTTCGTCGCCCCATTGCGTTCCGACTACTACTGTTCCAGACATATGTTTGCCCCCAATTTTTTCATTGAAATACCGTAATCATTTTACCAATAAGAATGGAGGAATGCAATAAAAATACGAACGTTTTTATAATGGTCATATAAAAACATTCGTAAATTTAGTTGGGTGGGATATAACCATCGTCATAACCCCTGTTGTCCTGGTCGAAGAAGCTGCTGTAGGATTTGTTGAATATCAGTTTGACAGTCCCCGTCGGACCATTCCTGTGCTTGGCCAGGATGATTTCTATCTCGTCCTGTTCCCTCTGGGCGCCTTCTGCATCCTCTTCGCCATCTCCCCGGACATAGTAGTCCTCGCGGTAGAGGAAGGCGACGATGTCCGCATCCTGCTCGATCGATCCGGATTCCCGCAGGTCACTCATCATCGGCCGCTTGTCCTGGCGTGTCTCCACACTCCTTGAAAGCTGGCTCAGGGCGATGACCGGGCATTCCATCTCACGTGCCAATGCCTTGAGCATACGGGAAATTTCGGAAACTTCCTGCTGGCGGTTGTCGCTCCGCTTGTTGCTCGACCCCTGGATCAGCTGGAGATAGTCGATGATCACCATATCAAGCCCATGCTCCTGCTTCAGGCGCATGCATTTGGAGCGGATATCGTTGACCCGGATGCCCGGAGCATCATCGATGAATATCTTCGATTCCGCAAGGCTCCCGATCGCCGTCGTAAAGTTGTCCCAGTCGTCATGATTGAGATTCCCCTGACGCAGTTTCGTCGCGTCGATCATGCCCTGGCTTGAAATCATACGCGATACCAGCTGATCGGCCCCCATCTCCAGCGAGAAGATCGCTACAGTATGCTTTTCAGCAGAGGTGCCGACATGCCCTGCAATATTCAGGGCAAAGGCCGTCTTACCCATGGAAGGGCGGGCGGCCAGTATGATGAGGTCATTCCTGTTGAAGCCCGAGGTCATGAAGTCGAGATCACGGTAGCCTGTCGGTATACCGGTCGTCGTATCCGTCTGCCCGGCCCGTGCCTCGACCTGTTCATACACTTCATGTACGACGGATTTCATCGATTTGAAGCCTTCATTGCGCCGTCCTTCCGAGATGGACATGATCCTTGATTCGGCTTCCGTCAGAAGGTCTTCGATATCCGCCTCTTCGGAAAACCCTTCATTCGCAATCTCTTCAGCCGTCTGGATGAGCTTCCGTTTGAGGGCATATCTGGCTACGATGTCCACATAGAAACTGACGTTCCGGCTGGTCGGCACAACATTGGAGAGTTCAGCAAGGTATCTGGGGCCGCCGACTGAATTGAGCACTTCCATGCTTTTCAGCTGGTTGATCAGCGTGACTACATCGATGTTCTGGTGATTTTCACTCAGTATGCCCATTGCCCGATAGATGTGCTGGTGCTCTGAACGGTAGAAATCTTCCGGCTCCAGCGTTTCTGCTGTAGAAATGAAAATTTCGGGATTGATCAGAATGGCACCAAGGACAGACTGCTCCGCTTCCATGTTATGCGGCATCTGCTGATGTATATCCAAAATCAATCCCTCCCCGGACTTCTATTGCTCAATAACATGCACCTTGATTTCTGCATGGACTTCGGGATGAAGCTTCACGTTCATCTTATGATATCCAAGGCTCTTCAATGGCTGGGACATGTCGATCTTCCTCTTATCCAGCTTGATGCCATGCTGCTTCTCATATGCTTCCACCACTTGTTTTGAACTGATTGAACCGAACAGGCGGCCGTCTTCACCAGACTTCGTCTTGACTTCGACTTCCTTCTGCTCCAGATCTTCCTTGAGCGCCTTCGCTTCTTCCAGCTCCTGCTGGGCCTTTTCCGCTTCTTGGTCCTGCTGTTCCTTGAGCTTCTTCAGGTTTCCCGGTGTCGCTTCTTCTGCGAGCCCCTTCTTGAGCAGGAAATTCTGTGCATAGCCTGTAGCGACTTCCTTCACTTCGCCTTTTTTGCCTTTATTCTTGACGTCACTCAGAAAAATTACCTTCATTCCGCTTCACTCCTGTTATAAAGTATTTCTTCTATCGCATCGACGAGCTCATCGTAGAGCTCATCCATTGTCTTGTCAGTTACACGCGTCGCTGCATTGGAGAGGTGGCCGCCCCCGCCGAGGGCTTCCATCACAAGCTGTACATTCATCTCACCGAATGAGCGCGCAGAAATGCCGATGGATTCGTCTTCCCGTATGGCCATCACGAAGGAGGCCTGGACGCCCTCGATCTGCAGCAGCTGGTCGGCCGCCTGGGCGACGGTGACGGGGTGGTAGGTCATGGACTGGTCGGCCTTGACGATGGCGATGCCGTTATCCCTGATTTCAGCCGACTTGATCAGGTCGCTCCTCGCAATGTACGTATCGATGTCATCCTTCAGGAAGGTCTGTGCAAGGACCGGATCGGCCCCATTGCTTCTCAGGAAGCTTGCAGCATCGAATGTCCGTGATCCCGTACGGAGCGTGTAGTTCCGTGTATCCACGATGATGCCTGTAAGCATGATCGTCGCTTCCAGACGGGAGAGCTTCTTCTCCTTATTCTGATACTCAAGCAGTTCTGCCACAAGCTCGCTTGCACTGGAGGCATAAGGCTCCATGTAGACGAGCAGGGGATTGGATATGAAATCGTCGGAACGCCTGTGGTGGTCGATGATGACTTTCCGCGTCGCCTTGTTCAGTATGACTTCGTCGAGCACCATGCTCGGCCGGTGGGTATCCACTACGACGACGGTAGTCTTCGGATTCATCTTCTCCCAAGCGTCCTCTGAAGTCACGAACATCTCCATCAGGTCTTCACGTTCATGCAGTTCCTTCATCATGCGCTGCAGTGTTTCATCTATATCTTCCTCATTCAATACGATGTGCGCCTCGATGCCGTTCATCGAAGCGATCTTCGCGACACCGATGGCCGAGCCCAAAGAATCCATATCCGGATGCTTGTGCCCCATGATGAGCACATTGTCCCCTTCCAGCAGGATGTCGCGGAGGGCGTGCGAGATGACACGCGCCTTCACACGTGTACGCTTCTCCATCGGATCCGTCTTTCCGCCGTAGAACCTGGCATTGCCGTTCATCGCCTTGATGGCCACCTGGTCGCCGCCGCGGCCAAGCGCGAGGTCGAGGCTCGACTGGGCCAGTTCACCGACTTCTATATAGTCGTCGGAGCCTTCCCCGATGCCGATGCTCAGGGTGATCTGAGCCCCAAGTTCCTGCGAACGGTCCCGCACTTCATCGAGCAGGTTGAAGCGTGTCGACTCGATGTCCTTCAAGCTCCTCGAATTCAGCAGGATGATGAAGCGGTCCTGTGAAAATCGGCGGATATATATATGATGACGGGTGGCCCATTCATTGAGCGTGTTCGTGATGCTGTTGTTGAGTTCGCTCTTAAGCGCTTCACTCATGTTCTGCGTCACTTCATCGTAGTTGTCGAGGAAAAGGATGCCGAGGACGGGCTGCTTGTCTTCAAGCTCCGTCTCGCGGTTCCGCTGGTTCGTGATATCTATGAGATGAAGCGCCTGGTGCTTTTCATCCCAATAGATTTTATAATATTTGTCATTATATGTCGATTCTGTCGTACTGATGTTATTCGCCTTCAGTGTCGTCATGATGTTCGGGAAAAGACGGTTGATTGGTGCATTCATATTATCTCTCGAGATTTCATTGCACATATAGTCGTTCATCCACTCGATTTCATCATCATCATTCAATATGATGAGGCCCATCGGCAATTCATCAATGGCATACTGCTTGCTTCCCGCAATATCCACCACCATCTGGCGGAATCTGTTTTCATTGATGCCAAAAGAGCGGTAGAGGTACATGAATAGAAGTGTCATGAGAATGGTACTTACGATCAGGAAGAGCAGGCCGATCCTGAAATGGTTCGTCAGCACAAATATATTCATCACCAGAATATGAAATGCTGCGATGGCAAACGGTATGAAGACCATTTTCTTGTCCAGCACATTATACATTCCCGTCACTTCCTTTTCATGAGTAGTAGGGTCCTTAGCCTGAAGATCATTTCAAATATGCCGATCAGCAGGGTGAGCGGCCTCAGTATCGCCAATGGAATCAGCAGGAGTATGGAAAGCACCATATTCAGGTTCTTCTCCCTGAAGAAGAAGTAGCTGAAGCTGAGACCGTGGAGGTAGAGCGCCCACTCAAGCACCAACAGAACGTTGCCTATCGTGGATTGGGTAGCGGTCCCCTCAGTTGTAAGAAATGATACTATAAACAGAATCAAAAATAAATATAGGATGAAGCGTGGAAAGGCCCAATCCTTGAATGAACGATAGTTCCACAGCTTGATTGATGATGATTTGAGCAGCACACGCTGCATCAGCACAGTGTAGAGCGCAAGCATGAACGAAATCACCGTGACATAGGCCGGCAGATTGATGAATATCTGGTCCATGGACGCCCGCATGAGATCAGCATCGAATGTGGATGAAGCAAGCGTGCCGTACATTTCAATCTGTTCCATGTACCAGTTGCGGAAGTCCAGGTAGATGTTCGAGAGGGGCTGGATGAATCCGAGCCCCTGCAGCAGGTTCAATCCGCCAATGATGCCGAGCATCAGTGCAGATGTCACATAGAAGATCGTGAGCTCCTGCGACACCTCTTTTTTCAGCGTGCCATGCACTACTGCAGTCACTATATATAATACCACAAACCATAGCCATGCATCCGGTGCCAGGAGCAGGACTGCAGGTATGAGGAAACTGATGAACGTCAGCCAGAAATGATAATTCGACCGGTGTTTCAGGTCGACAAGGAAATACACGGCGAACGGCAGCAATACCGCACCGAAAATCAGGCTGATGTCGGTAAGTGTGATGAAGAGGAACACCACAAGCAATACGAGCATCAGTTGAAGCATTGATACTTTTTTATCCAATTTTCCACTCCTCCAACCATAAAATAAAGCTCCTAAACGAATAGGAGCATCCAGTACTGTTTATTATAACGCTTCAAGCTTTTCCTGACCACTCATATACGGTCTGAGCACTTCAGGGATTGTCACTGAGCCGTCTGCGTTCTGATAGTTTTCAAGCAGGGCGGCCATCGTCCGGCCGACAGCAAGTCCACTGCCGTTCAGCGTGTGCAGGAACTCGGGCTTTGCCCCTTTTTCACGTTTGAATTTGATGTTGCCGCGACGGGCCTGGAAATCCGTCATGTTGGAGACTGAGCTGATTTCCTTATAGTCGTCATAGCTCGGCAGCCATACTTCCACATCATACGTCTTGGAAGAGCCAAAACCGATATCCCCTGTACACAGCAGCACTGTACGGTGCGGTATCTCGAGCAGATTCAATATGTTTTCAGCATGGGTGGTCATCTCTTCGAGCGCCTCCCAGGAATCTTCCGGGCGCTCCACACGCACCATCTCCACTTTATTGAACTGGTGGAGGCGGATCAGGCCGCGTGTATCCCTTCCAGCGGAACCGGCTTCGCTTCTGAAGCAGGCAGTCTGGGCAGTGAATTTCACCGGCAGCTGTGCATCTTCCAGCGTCTCGTCCTTATAGAAGTTCGTCAGGGTGACTTCTGAAGTCGGGATCGTGTACATCTCCATGCCATCGATCTTGAAGAGGTCCTCTTCGAACTTCGGCAGCTGGCCTGTGGAATACATCGCTTCGGCACGGACGATCTGCGGCGTCATCATCTCCCTGTAGCCATTTTTATTGTGCACATCGAGCATGAAGTTCATCAGGGCGCGTTCCAGGCGGGCGCCGTCACCGGTATGGTAGACGAAGCGGGCACCGGATACTTTCGCTGCCCGTTCGAAATCGGCAAGCTCCAGATCCTCAAGGATGTCCCAGTGGGCCTTCGGTTCAAAATCGAACTGGCGCGGGTCCCCCGTCCTGCGTATTTCAACATTCTCCGTATCGTCCGCACCTTCAGGCACATCATCATGTATCAGGTTCGGCACACGGCTCATCCTGTCTTCGAAATCCGTTTTGACGGCATTGAGACGTGCATCGATGTCCTTGATGTCCTCCCCGACCTGGCGCATGGCCTGGATGGCCTCATCTGCATTTTCCTTGTTGCGCTTCTTCTGGGCGATCTCCTCGGAAACCCTGTTGCGCTCCTTCTTGAGCTCCTCAGTATCCTGGATCAGCTTTCTCCTGGACTCATCGAGCTCCAGTATCTCATCTATTATTGCAGGATCCACCCCACGCTTCTGCGTCTTTTCCTTTACCTTCTCAACCTCATTGCGAATCAGTTTGATATCCAGCATAAGCCTAACCTCCATGTTTATAGAAATAAAAGATACCACGCCCCGGAAAGGGACGTGGTATACGCGTTGCCACCCTAATTTGATGCATGAAGCATCATCTCATCAATTTAACGGTACAGGGTACCGGCCACTCTTGTCGAAGGATGGAAATTCATATTCCCCTGTGGCCATTTTCACCATCCATGGCCTCTCTGGAGACAGGTGGAACACTACTGTTTCCTTCAAGCGGCTGATATTCAGCTTGCTACCATTCTATTATGAATATCCTGAAAATGCAAGGTTTCGCCTATAGGGTGAGGCCCGGACGTTCATATACGACCCTGCCTTCAGCGATTACCGTATGTGCGTGGTTGACGCCATAGTGGTAGGGGATGTATTCATGGTTCGGCGCATCCCAAAGTACTATGTCCGCGCGGTCACCCGCCTCCAGTGTGCCAGACTCTGCATCGATGGCGTGGGCCGCATTCACCGTCACGGCGTTCCAGATTTCGTTCGGTGTCATCTTCAACTTCAGGCTCGCGATCGCCATGATCATCTGGAGGTTGTCCGTCACACAGCTGCCCGGGTTGTAGTCGGTCGCCAGGCTTACAGCGCCGCCCTGTTCAATCATGCCTCGGGCATCGGCATACTGGTCCTTTCCAAGGTAGAAGGTCGTGCCCGGCAGCAATACCGCTACCGTGCCACTGTCCTGAAGCATGCTTTTTCCAGCATCGCTTGCGGCGACAAGGTGGTCTGCACTGATGGCACCCTGCTCTATGGCCAGCTCGAGGCCGCCGAGCGGATCGATCTCGTCCGCATGGATCTTGACCCGCATCCCTTTCTCATTCGCGGCTTCCATATACCTCCTCGACTGCTCGATCGTAAAGACGCCCGTCTCGCAGAAGATGTCCGCAAAATCGGCATAATCCTTCGCCTCGTCCAGCAGATCGATCATCTCATCCAGGAATGCTTCCCCATCAGCACCTTTCGGAATCGCATGCGGTCCCAGGAAGGTGTGGCGCATTGTAATGGGGAATTTCTTGGATATTTCCCGGGAAACTTCAAGCTGCTTCAATTCGTTTTCACGGTCCAGTCCGTAGCCGCTCTTGCTTTCGACAGTGAGTACACCATGCTGGATCATGCGTGTGATGTTCTTGGATGCCTTGTCCAGCAGCTCCTGATGTGTCGCTTTCCGCGTCTGCTCTACGGTATTCAGTATGCCACCGCCCTGTTCAAGGATCTTCAGATAGTCGACACCCTGGCGCTTGAGCGCCATTTCATGTTCCCGTGACCCGCCGTGCACCACATGTGTATGCGGGTCGACGAGGGCAGGGGAGGCGATCATGCCACCGGCATCGATGATCTCCGATGCCTCATGCTCATCATTTTCTTTTCCTCTGTAGACGATCGCGCCATCCTTGATGACGATCATCGCCTGATCGACGATTTCCAGTTCATCCATCTCCCTGCCTTTGAGTGGCCCATCGCTTTTCTTCGGCAGGATGAGTGACTTGATGTTTCTGATGATGATATCGTTCATGACTGATTCTCCTTTAGCATTGGAATGTTGACGCCTTTCTCTTTGGCTGTATCGATCGCAATGTCGTATCCCGCATCGGCATGCCTTGCGACGCCCATGCCTGGATCGCTCGTCAGCACCCGTTCAAGGCGGCGCTGTGCATTTTCTGTACCATCCGCAACGACCACCATGCCTGCATGCAGGGAATAGCCCATCCCGACACCGCCGCCGTGGTGGACGCTGATCCAGGACCCGCCTGCTGCCGTATTGACGAGCGCATTCAGTATCGCCCAGTCACCGACCGCGTCACTGCCGTCCTTCATGCTTTCCGTCTCCCGATTCGGGCTGGCTACCGAACCGCTGTCGAGATGATCACGCCCGATGACGACCGGTGCCGATATTTCGCCGTTCGCAACCATTTCATTCAGGGCGAGCCCCATTTTCGCGCGCTCACCATAGCCGAGCCATGCGATCCGCGCCGGCAATCCCTGGAAGGCGATCCTCTCCTGGGCCATATCGAGCCAACGGAGCAGCTTTTCATTTTCCGGGAACAGTTCCCGCATCTTCCGGTCCGCCGCTTCGATATCCTTCGGATCTCCGCTCAATGCAACAAACCGGAAAGGCCCTTTGCCTTCACAGAAGAGGGGACGGATATATGCCGGGACGAATCCAGGGAAGTCGAAGGCGTCCGCCACCCCTTCATCAAATGCGACCTGCCGGATGTTGTTGCCGTAGTCGAAGACTATGGAGCCGTTCTTCTGGAACTCGAGCATCGCCTCCACATGATTCGCCATAGAACGGGATGAGCGTTTGACATACTCGATCGGGTCGGATTCCCTGAGGGCCGCCGCTTCTTCCAGACTGTATCCCTCAGGGACGTAGCCGTTCAATGGATCGTGGGCGGACGTCTGGTCGGTCACCACATCTATTTTGAACTTGCGCCTCAAAATTTCATGATGGACCTCAGCAGCATTGCCAAGGAGTCCGATGGAGAGCGCCTCCCCCTTATCCCGTGCTTCCTCGGCCATCTTCAGAGCCTCATCCAGCGAATCCGTCTGTGTATCAAGGTAACGTGTATCGATGCGTTTCTGTATACGCGTCGGGTCGACTTCCACGCATATCGCGACCCCTTCGTTCATCGTCACGGCAAGCGGCTGGGCGCCCCCCATGCCGCCGAGTCCGGCAGTGAGGGTAATCGTCCCGCGCAGCGTGCCATCATAGTTCTGGTTCGCAAGCTCGGCGAATGTCTCATATGTCCCCTGGACGATACCCTGTGAACCGATATAGATCCAGCTGCCGGCGGTCATCTGACCGTACATCATCAGACCTTTCTTATCCAGTTCGTTGAAATGGTCCCAGTTGGCCCATTTCGGCACAAGCACCGAGTTCGACAGAAGGACGCGCGGCGCCTCCTCATGCGTCCGGAAGACCGCCACCGGCTTACCGGACTGGATCAGCATCGTCTCATCCTTCTCGAGAGTACGCAGTGTCTCCTCAATGGCTTCAAACGCCTCCCAGTTCCTTGCCGCCTTACCGATGCCGCCATAGACGACCAGATCCTCGGGCCGCTCGGCCACCTCAGGATCCAGGTTGTTGTAGAGCATCCGGAGGGCAGCCTCCTGCTCCCACCCTTTGCATTCCAGTTCCAATCCTTTTTTTGCAGTGATTTTTCTAGCAGTGATCTTTTTAGACATATTCTGCCACCCCTTTGATTTGTTTGAGTTCATCCGATAGTATTTCTATATCTTTGCTGAAATTGCGGTCCTGGCTGATGAAGGCGACATGCCCCCTGTATGTGTCGAATTTCTCCCGTGTCTCCGGGGACAGCTTGTCCTCTCCCTTGATCTCGACGGCCGTCAATGCGATGAACAGTTCAATCGCCAGCACATTCCTGACATTCTCGATGATGTCCCGTGCATGCCGGGCACCGATGGTCCCCATGGAGACGTGGTCTTCCTGGTTGGCAGACGACGGTATGGAGTCGACGCTCGCCGGGTGGGCGAGTGTCTTGTTTTCGGATACTAGGCTCGCTGCTGCATACTGCAGGATCATCGCCCCGGACTGAAGCCCCTCCTGCGGGCTGAGGAAGGCCGGGAGGTCTCCATTGAGCGCAGGATTCACGAGCCGTTCGATACGCCGTTCGGATATGTTCGCCATTTCGCTGACGCCGATCTTGAGCAGATCCATCGCAATCGCAATCGGCTGGCCGTGGAAATTCCCGCCTGAAATCACTTCTTCCTCCCCGAAGATCAGTGGATTGTCATTGGCGGCATTCATTTCGATTTCAAGCTTGTCCTTCACATAGGCGAGTGTCTGCAGTGAGGCCCCATGAACTTGCGGGATGCATCTGAGTGAATAGGCATCCTGGACCCGGACCTCCCCCTGGCGTGTCGTCAGCTGGGATCCTTCGAGCAGCTCCCGCATCCTCTCGGCCACTTCCACCTGTTCCTTGTAGCCCCGGGACAGATGCACCTTTTCATTGAACGCATCCGTAATGCCATTCAGTGCCTGATGGGTGAGGGCGGCGATCCACATGCTGTCGTCCATGATCTTTTCGGCCTCGATATAATTGATCAGGCCCTGGGCCGTCATCGGCTGGGTACCATTGATCAGTGCCAGCCCCTCCTTCGCCGCCAGCGTCAGCGGTTGGATATTGAGCGCCTCCAGCACTTCGGATGAGGGCCGCAGACGCCCTTCGTAAAATACTTCCCCTTCACCGATGAGCGCGATCGCCAGATGGGCGAGTGGGGCAAGATCACCTGAAGCGCCGAGTGATCCCTGTTCCGGCACTTTCGGAATGATGCGGCGGTTGATGAAGGTCTTCAACTGGTCGACCAGTGCGACCGTGACGCCGGAGTGTCCTTTAAGCAGGGTATTGAGCCTCAGCACCATCATCGTCAGCACCGTCTTTTCCGCAAAAGGCCTGCCTACGCCGCATGAGTGGGAACGGATGAGGTTGACCTGCAGCTCGGTCGTCCTATCCCCTGAAATCCTTACATCACTGAACAGGCCGAATCCTGTTGTGATGCCATAGATCGTCTTTTCCTGATCTATTATATTTTCAACGGTCCTTCTTGATTCACGCACTTTCTGATAAGCTGCCTCTGAAATTTCGACCTTACTCCTGTCATCGCCAAGGAATGCCTTCATCCTGTCGATTGTCAGGTTCTCACCGGTCAGTGTTAGAACTGTCATAATTTACGCCTCCTTTGAGCATTAAAAAAAGACACAGCCATCCCTTCGGGATGTTCAGTGTCTCTAATAGCTGATGTCTGTGACATGATTATTCGATTATTTCTAGATATGGTTGATGCCAAGGCCGAGCGTCTCGTGCTCCTTGCCTTTTATGGGTGCACCGATGGTGCCATAGAAGCATACGGCGATCCATTCGCCCTCCTCATGCTCGGGGTACGGACGTCCCCTGACGACCGAGAAGGAGAGGCCTACAGTGCGCATGACTTCACCCACACTCAGTTTGCCGCGCGTCACACCTTCAGCCGCTTCGATGATGGCGTGGTAGAGCGCATGTGTTTCGCGGTACATCTCCCCATCGATCAGCTGGTTGCGTTTTGCCGCCGTCTCCACAGAGGAGATGACCTTCTTCAGATCCATCGATCCGACTTTCCCTGTAGTCACTTTGAAGGACGCGTACTCCGGCATCAGTTCACCTGCTGTACCGGCGCCCAATAAAGCGACGAGTGTCGCATACTTTCCAAATTCACGCTGTTGATTCGGATTCATTGATCTACCTCTTTAAAAATCCATCTATGGTTATTTATCTGATTCACTAATGACTACTCATATTATAGCGCTTTCATTTAAAAAGCGCAATAAACCCCCGGCCTTTTGGTCGGGGGTTTATTGCGCAGAGACTGTCGCTATTCTTCTGCATCTTCCGTCGGTTCAGCATCTGCCGCTTCCGCCGTGTCCTGGTCGAGTGCTTCTTCTTCAAGCTCTTCCTTGACTTTGGCGACGGTCGCCACCTGCTGGTCTTCAGTCATCTTGATGAGTCTGACTCCTTGGGTATTCCTGCCGGTCGTCGAGACTTCCTCCATGACCAGACGGATGATGACTCCGTGATTCGTAACGATCATCAGGTCTTCATCGCCATCGATGGCGGCGATATAGACGAGTTTGCCGATGCGTTCGGTGAGGTTGGCCGTCTTCACGCCCATGCCTCCGCGCCTTGTAATCCGGTATTCCGCTTCAGGTGTGCACTTTCCGTAGCCGTTCTCGGTTACGACGAGGATGGACTGGTCTTCGGAGAGGACATCGAGGCCGATTACATAGTCGTCCTCACGCAGTTTGATCCCTTTGACCCCTGCAGCCGTCCGGCCCATCGTACGGATCTGATCTTCAGGGAACCGGATGAGGTTGGCATTCCGTGTTCCAAGTATCACTTCCTTGGAACCATCCGTAAGGCGGACCGCAAGCAGCTCATCGTCGCCTCTGAAGGAGATCGCAATCTTGCCGTTCTTGTTGATGCGTTCGAAGTTATCCAAGGTGGAGCGCTTCACAAGACCATTCTTCGTAGCGAAAACCAGGAATTTGTCTTCCGTATCCTCATCCTTCACCCCGATCATGGTGCTGATCACTTCACCTTTGTCGATCTCCAGCATATTGACGATCGGGATGCCTTTCGACTGGCGGGAGAGTTCTGGGATTTCGTAGCCTTTCAGACGGTAGACCCGACCCTTGTTCGTAAAGAACATGATGTAGTCGTGGGTGCTCATCGTCACAATCTGGCTGACGAAGTCATCCTCGACCGTATTCATCCCCTGCACACCTCGGCCGCCCCGGTGCTGCGCACGGTAGGTGGAGGAAGGCAGGCGCTTAATGTAGTTGTTGTGGCTCAGGGTGACGACGATCTGCTCTTCAGGGATGAGGTCTTCATCCTCGATGTCGGACAGATTGCCGAGCGTAATCTCGGTCTTCCGTTCGTCACCGTATTTATCCCTGATTTCAGTCAGTTCCTCCCGGATGATTTCAAGCAGCTTTTCGTCATCTGCGAGAATCTCCTTCAAATACTGGATCGTCTTCAGTATTTCATTGTACTCGTCCTCGATCTTGCCCCGTTCAAGTCCCGTAAGGCGCCTAAGGCGCATATCAAGGATGGCCTGGGACTGGCGTTCCGACAGGTTGAACTCTTCCATCAGACCCGTCTTTGCCGCTTCATCGTTCTGTGATCCGCGGATGAGTGCGATAATCTCATCGATGTTATCGAGTGCAATCTTGAGGCCCTCCAAAATATGGGCGCGGTCTTCTGCACGCTTCAGGTCGAACTTCGTCCGTCTCGTGATGATGACCTTCTGGTGTTCAAGATAGTGGGCGAGGATCTCCTTCAGACCCATGATCTTCGGCTGTCCTTTGACGAGTGCCAGCATGTTGATGCCGAAGCTTGTCTGCAGCGGTGTCTGCTTATAGAGGTTGTTCAGGATGACGTTGGCATTCTTGTCCTTGCGGATTTCTATGATGATCTTGACGCCTGCCGACAGGCTCGTCTCATCCCGCAGATCGGTGATACCTTCAATCTTCTTCTCCCGTGCAAGTTCGGCAATCTTTTCGACAAGCCTTGCCTTGTTTACCTGGTAGGGGATTTCAGAGACCACAATGCGCTCCTTGCCGTTGCTCATCGTTTCTATTTCACAGCGTGAGCGCATGATGACGGAACCGCGTCCCGTCTCGTATGCCTGCCTGATGCCGCTTTTTCCGACGATCAGGCCGGCAGTAGGGAAGTCCGGACCCTTCACATGCTCCATCAGTTCGGGCAGGGTGACTTCACCGTCTTCAGCGTATGCAAGCACCGCATCGATGACTTCCCTCATGTTGTGCGGAGGGATGTTCGTCGCCATGCCGACTGCGATGCCGCTGGTGCCGTTGACGAGCAGGTTCGGGAATCTTGACGGGAGTACCACAGGTTCCCGTTCATTGCCGTCATAGTTGTCCTGGAAGTCGATGGTATCCTTGTTGATATCGCGCATCAGCTCCATGGAGATCCTGCTCATCTTCGCCTCGGTGTAACGCATTGCTGCAGCGCTGTCGCCGTCCATGGAACCGAAGTTCCCCTGACCATCGACGAGCGGATAGCGGTAGCTGAAGTCCTGTGCCATACGCACCATCGCGTCATAGATCGAGGAGTCGCCATGGGGGTGGTATTTACCCATGACGTCCCCGACGATCCTTGCGGACTTCTTATATGGCTTTTCCGATGTCATCCCGTTGTCATGCATACCGTACAGTATCCTGCGGTGGACCGGCTTCATGCCATCCCGTACATCCGGCAGCGCCCGGGATACGATGACGCTCATCGCATAGTCCAGGAAGGAGGTGCGCATCTCTTTGCTTATATTGGTTGATTTCAATCTATCCGTTCTGTCACTCATTCAAAATAACCTCCACTGATTAAACGTCTAGATTTTGGACGTATAATGCATTTTCTTCAATAAAGTTCCTTCTGTTCTCGACGATGTCCCCCATGAGCATTTCGAATGTCTGGTCTGCGTCGACCGCATCTTCAAGTGTCACCTGGAGCAGCGTCCTGAAGCTTGGATCCATCGTCGTTTCCCACAGCTGATCTGCATTCATTTCACCAAGACCCTTATATCGTGCCAGGGAAATCTTCGGTGTATCGCTGAGTTCATTGCGCAGGGAGTCCAGCTCCCTGTCATCGAAGACATAATATTTGTTCTTGCCCTGGGTGACTTTATAGAGTGGCGGCTGGGCGATATATACATAGCCTGCTTCGATCAGTGGTTTCATGAACCGGTAGAAGAAGGTCAGAAGCAGTGTGCGGATGTGTGCACCGTCGACATCGGCATCGGTCATGATGACGATCTTATGGTAGCGGGCCTTGGACAGGTCGAATTCTTCACCGATGCCTGTACCGAGTGCCGTGATCATGGAACGGATCTCGTTGTTGTTCAAGATCTTGTCGAGGCGCGCCTTTTCGACGTTAAGGATCTTGCCTCGGAGCGGCAGGATGGCCTGAGTGGTGGAATTCCTTCCGGCTTTCGCGGAACCGCCGGCGGAATCCCCCTCGACGATGAACAGCTCACTTTTTGAAGGATCCTTGCTTGAACAGTCGGCAAGCTTGCCTGGCAGGCTGGAGACTTCAAGTGCAGATTTTCTGCGCGTCATTTCACGCGCCTTCTTCGCTGCGACCCTCGCGCGCTGGGCGGTGAGGCCTTTTTCAACGATGACCTTTGCAGGTGCTGGATTTTCGAGCAGGAAGCGCTCGAATCCTTCACTGAAGAGCTGGTCTGTGATTAGCCGTGCTTCCGAGTTGCCGAATTTCGTCTTCGTCTGGCCTTCGAACTGCGGATCCGTATGCTTGATCGAGACGACTGCCGTCATGCCTTCGCGCACATCTTCGCCGCTCAGCCGGTCTTCGCCCTCCCGGATGATCCGGTTCTTGAAGCCGTAGTTGTTGATGACCTTCGTCAATGCACGCTTGAAGCCGTCTTCATGTGTCCCGCCTTCATACGTATGGATGTTGTTGGCATAGGACATGAGGGTGGAGTTGTAGCCATTGTTGTACTGCAGGGCGATCTCAACTTCCACTTCGTCCTTTTCACTGTGCATGTAGATGACTTCATCATGCAGCACATCGCGCGTCTCGTTCATCTGCTCGACGTATGACTTGATGCCGCCCTCATAATAGTACTGGAAGGAAACGTCTTCCTCACCCCGTTCATCGAACAGGTTGATCTCGAGCCCCTTGTTCAGGAAGGCGAGCTCCTTGATGCGTTTCTGCAGCACTTCGATATCGTATTCCGTCGTCTCTGTAAAAATCTCGGCGTCCGCCTTGAAACGGATTTCCGTACCGGTCTTGTCCGTCTCGCCGATGACCTTCAGGTCAAAATCGGGGACGCCCCTTGTGTAGCTCTGATGATGGATCTTGCCATCAAGGTGCACATAGACTTCAAGCGTCTTGCTCAGTGCATTGACGACGGAGGAACCGACACCGTGCAAGCCGCCGGAGACCTTATAGCCGCCGCCGCCGAACTTACCGCCGGCGTGGAGGACCGTCAGGATGACCTCGACCGCAGGGCGGCCCATCTTCTCCTGGATATCGACCGGGATGCCGCGGCCGTTGTCGGTCACCTTCACCCAGTTGTCCTCCTCGATCGTGATGTTGATGCGGTCGGCATGTCCTGCCATCGCCTCATCGATGCTGTTGTCTACAATTTCCCACACGAGATGGTGGAGTCCTTTTGAAGCTGTCGAACCGATGTACATCCCCGGGCGTTTACGGACCGCTTCCAGCCCCTCCAGGACCTGTATCTGCTCGGCGCCATACTGTTCCATATTCTTTTCAGCCATATTATCACCTTCCATTATACTTTCACCTTGCCATCTTCTATGCCAAGTGCCTGCATCTCATCCATGATTGCATGGTTGATGTCACTGATCGACGTTGTCGTGACGAACGTCTGGACCCTGTTGCGTATCGAAGTCAAAAGATGGGACTGCCGCGTCTCATCCAGTTCACTCAGTACGTCATCCAGGAGCAGTATGGGATATTCCCCGATTTCCTCATTGATCAGTTCGAGTTCGGCCAGTTTCACCGACAAGGCCGTCGTCCGCTGCTGCCCTTGCGAACCGTATGTCTGGACATCGAAATCGTTGATGTAGAATGCAATGTCATCCCTGTGCGGGCCGATCAGCGCCTGGCCCCGCTCGATCTCCCGCTCAAGCGTCTCCTGGAACAAGGCTTTCAGCTCCTGTTCGAGTGCACCCACTTCGGTCGCCTCGTACTTTATATTCGGCTTGTATCTGACAGCCAGGATTTCCTGTCCGTTCGATATATCTGCATGTATCTTCCGTGCATATTTTTCAATCGTATCCACGAATTGCTGTCTCTTTAAAATAATTAAACTTGCATAGTATGCAAGTTGTTCATTCAACACATCGATCATCACGCGATCGACATTCTTCTGTTTTAGATAGTTGTTCTTCTGGGCCAATACCTTCTGGTAGCCGCTCAGCATATTGATGTACACTTTCGAAATCTGGCCGCACTCCATATTGATGAATTTACGTCTGATCTGCGGGGATCCTTTGACGATGTTGAGGTCTTCCGGAGCGAACAGCACAACATTCAAGTGCCCGATATACTGGCTCAGCTTCGATACTTCCATATGATTGACCTTTGCCCGCTTCCCTTTGCCGCTGACACTCAAGGAGAGGGGCAGATTACTGTAGGAAGTCGTTATATTGCCATTTACGAATGCCTCGTCCTGGTTGAAGCGTATCAATTCCTTGTCCTTTGAAGTGCGGTGGCTTTTCGCCAGCGCAAGGAAATAGATCGATTCGAGCAGGTTCGTCTTGCCTTGGGCATTCCGGCCGATGAATATATTCAGTTTCGGATGAAATTCGAGGTCCAGTGTTTCATAATTCCTGAAATTCCCAAGGTGTATGCGGTTTAGGATCATTTGGAATATTCTATCCTAAACTGGCCGAATTCCCCCAGGTCCACTTCGTCACCTTCGTGCAGCTTCTTTCCTCTGCGGTTTTCCGGCTCTCCGTTCAGAAACACCTCATTCTCCTGCAGGAACCATTTGGCCTCTCCGCCGGTCCCGATGATGCCTTCGTGCTTCAGAAATTGTCCTAATGTAATGAGTTCGTCAAATTGGATACTTTCCATGCACTCATCCTCCTTAATCTCACTACTACATTATACTACATTTTCGGATAAATTTCACTCCAGAAGCCCAAATAAAGCCTTAGGAGCGTCGAAAGATATAAATGAGGTTTCCCCCCTGAAATTACAAAAAGCGACTGAGACCCCCCTTTTTTCAGGTTCTGGGCCTCAATCGCAGATTTCGTTGGCTATTAATATGTCCGGATCGGCAGGATCAGCTGTACGACTTCATCGGATTCAGCCGCCTTCAGCGTGAACGGGCGCATTGTACCAAAGAATTCGATGACGACTTCATCATCGTTGATCGCTTTAAGCGCATCCATCATATATTTGGAGTTGAAGGAGATCTTCAGATCTTCACCTTCGACTTTTCCAGTATTGATGTCTTCATGCACAGTACCGACTTCCGGCGAGTTGGATGACAGGGCCACACCGCCGTTTTCCACACTCATGCGGATGACGTTGTTGCCGCCTTCACGGGCGAGCAGCGATACCCGGTCGATTGCATGGTAGAACTCACCGTTATTCACAGTCACCTTCGTTTCATAATTCTCCGGGAAGAGACGGGAAGTATCCGGATAATTCCCTTCAAGGAGCCTGGAAATGAAGCGCATGTTGCCGTAGCTGAACAGCACCTGGTTCTGGGAGAAGTGGATTTCCACTTCATTATCGGAATCATTGATGATCTTGTTCAGTTCCGTCAGGGATTTTCCGGGAATGATCGCATGCATGCTGTCCATTCCAAACTGGTCACCCTCGAGTTTCCTGAGGGCAAGCCTATGGGAGTCGGTGGCAGTGAACTGGATGCCGCTGTCCTGGAACTGCCAGTTTACGCCTGTCAGTACCGGACGCGTTTCAGAGAGTGAAACGGCAAAGTTCGTCTGGTTGATGATGTTCTTCAGTACAGTGGAAGGAAGGATGATGCTTTCCTCGTCATTGACTTCAGGCAGCAGCGGATATTGATCCGGGTCATTGCCGCTCAAGTTGAACTCCGATTGGGAAGCTGAAATCTTCGTCTGGAAGGCATCATTCGTTTCAAGCTCTACGAAATTGCCGGAGAGCTTTTTGATGATATCCACAAAGAATCTTCCTGAAAGCACAACCGTGCCTGTTTCATGGATTTCAAGAATTTCTTCATTATCGATTTCAGTAGGGATGGTGATTTCAATAGAAATTTCAGAATCACTACCAGTAAGAAGCAGATGATCCTCTTTCACTTCAATTTTTATGCCATTGAGAATCGGCAATGTCGTCCGGGGAGAAATTGCCTTGAGGCAATGATTCAGCTGTTCGATGAAATACTGGCGGTTAATACTGATTTTCATAAGTTAATGACTCCTTATATATATTGATTAGTATTTTAAGTAATAACAGTAGTAAGGCCTGTGGATTTGTGGATAAGTCCATTCAGCCCACAGCAGGCAAGTTATCCACATGTTGGTAAACTGTTTGTTACAGTGTAACATTTATCCACAGTGTGCACATCTTTAATTGATACGGTTTTCTACCTCTTCCAGTTCCTGTTTGAAACGTTCATCTTCTGTAATCATCTTTGAGATCTTCTCATGGGCATGGATGACGGTGGAGTGGTCCCGGCCGCCAAATACTTCCCCGATCTTCGGCAGGGAATAGTCTGTGAGTTCCCGGGCGAGATACATCGCAATCTGCCGCGGAAAAGCAATGGATTTCGTCCGTTTCTTGGAAGCGAACGATTCGATCTGGATATCATAGAATGAGGCGACCGCTTCCTGGATGTCCGTAATCGTGATCTTCTTCGATTTGGACTGGGTGACGAGATCTTTGAGCGCTTCTGAGACCATTTCAGGAGTCAGGGGCTGGTTGACGAGCTTCGAATACGCGGCAACCCGTGTCAGGGCCCCTTCCAGCTCCCGTATGTTCGTGTGGATATGGTTGGCGATGTAGATCATCGCCTCATTGGGAATCTCCACTTTCTCCTCTTCACATTTCTTCCGGAGGATTGCTATCCGGGTCTCGAGGTCGGGTGGTGTGATGTCGGTGATCAATCCCCATTCGAACCGGGATCTGAGCCTGTCTTCAAGCGTTGGAATTTCCTTAGGCGTCCGGTCGCTTGAGATGACGATCTGCTTGTTATCCTCATGGAGAGCATTGAATGTATGGAAGAACTCCTCCTGCGTCGATTCCTTTCCGGCGAGAAACTGGATATCATCAATCAGGAGTACATCAACGTTCCGGTAGCGGTTGCGGAATTCCTCGGTCTTGTTGTCCCGGATTGAATTGATGAATTCGTTGGTGAACTTTTCACTCGACAAGTATGCCACCTTCGCATTTGGACGATGCTCCAGCACATAGTGCCCGATGGCATGCATGAGGTGGGTTTTGCCGAGCCCGACGCCTCCATAGATGAAGAGCGGATTGTAGGCTTTGGCCGGGGCTTCCGCCACGGCAAGTGATGCAGCATGGCTGAAGCGGTTTCCATTGCCGATGACGAATGTTTCAAATGTATTGTTTACATTGAGCTGGTTGTTCACTGGAACCTCGGGCTCTGGAGCGCTCCTTTCAGGGAGCTTCGCCGGGGTTTCCTCCTCTTCGGTGACAATTCTGATCTCAGGCTTTTCCCCCATGACTTCGAACAGCTGCTCCTGGATGAGTCCACTATAGTTCTTTTCAAGCCAATCCCTCTGAAACTGGGTATCCGCTTTGATTACAGCCGTCTCATTGTCCAGATGGATCATTGAAGTATCCTGGAACCATGTCTGGTAGCTTGCATTGGCGATGGTCCCTTTGATGCCTTTCAGCGTATTCTCCCAGATTTCCTTAATACTACTCATACGATTGTCCTCTTTTCCTATTCACATAATCACAGTGTGTGGATAATCATTTCCACAGCTTTGGATAACTATCCACAGGTTACACACATTCTGTGGACAAACTTCATTGCCAGGGTGCCTTTTCCACAAATTTATATTCAAAATTATAACGAAAAACATGAGTAATATCAACAATTACAAGAAGATATGCACAATATCCCAACTTATCCACAAGGTATCTATAAACATGTGTGAAACTGGGGATAACTCATGCAGAAGTATGTGAAAAAGAAATATCCACAATATAGTTACCCACAAAGGTTGTCAACAGCTGAAGTTATCCACACGCTGGATTTGCAGAATCCAAGTGAAAAATGTATTGAAATCTATAGGGCCATCTGTTATTCTTTAATAGTTACAATTCTAGAAGCTATACACAGGCAAAAGTATCATGGAGGTGTAATTTAATATGGTAAAACGTACTTATCAGCCAAATAAACGTAAGCACAGCAAAGTGCACGGTTTCCGTAAAAGAATGAGCACAAAGAACGGCCGTAAAGTATTGGCCCGTCGCAGAAGAAAAGGTAGAAAAGTTCTTTCAGCCTAATCCTCAAGATCATCTGAATAGGTGATCTTTTTTTGTGTAGCAAGGCAGCTTTACATTTTACCACTTTCAGGCAGCCCCGCCGGAGGAGCGCGCATGCCCGGCTTGAGCATGGCGGGTTCTTCCAGTGTATGTGGCATGCTATAATGACGATGGATTTTATATAATGAAATATCATATGTGAGAGAGCGTACCAATGATGAAAAAGAGATTCAGAATAAAAAAAGAACGTGATTTCCAGCTCGTTTTCAAAAAGGGCAGATCGTACGCAAACAGGCAGTTCGTCGTGTATCTGGCCGACCATCCGAAGACCGATCATATGAGGCTCGGCATCAGTGTGTCCAAGCGGCTTGGCAACGCTGTAAAGCGCAATAAGATCAAGCGGCGCATACGCGTCTTCTTCCATAAGCACCAGGAGCGGCTGAAGCCGAGGGAGTATGTCGTCATTGCCAGGCAGCCGGTCAGCGATATGGACTATCATCAGATGGAAAAATCATTACTGCACGTGCTGAAAATCGCAAAATGTCTAAAATGATATGGGGGTTACACCATGTACAGGGTTTACACAGATGAAACTGTTGATCGTGCAATCGCCAAAGGCCTTGAAGAGCTGAAAGTTTCCGAAGCGGATGTCAAAATTGATGTTGAAGAGGAAGGGAAGAAGGGGCTGTTCGGCTTCGGCAGGAAGGACGCCGTCGTCAGACTGACCGTCATAAATCCCGAACTCAAGATGTATGAATCGATTGACGCCCTGATTGCAAGGGATGCAGAACAGGCTGACAGCATCATTGCTGAAGAAGTACCCGAAGCGGCTGGGGCACCCGGCCCCGGTCCCGGGTCTTCGGATTCATCCGATTCAATGGAAGAAAGTGAAAATGAAGAAGCGGATGTCATCGAAGCGGAGGAACTGGCACATGTGCCAGCCCAGGATGAAGAAATCGATGAGGAAGTGCATGTCCAGATTTCCATCGAAGAAGCGGCGGAGCAGACCAGGGACTACGTGGAACGGATCATCCAGGATATGAATATAGAAAGAACCAGTGAAGTCGAAGTGCTTGAAAATGAGGTGCACATCGAGCTGTTCTCCCCGATGGCCGCCAAGCTGATCGGGAAACGCGGTATAACGCTCAACGCGCTGCAGGAAGTCGCCCAGCAGTTCTTCAATTCGATATACAGGAGCTATGGTGTGATCACCCTTGATGTCGAGAACTACCGGGAGAAGCGGCGTGAAACCCTCGAGAACCTCGCCGTCAACATGTCGAAGAAGGCGAAGCGTATAGAGGGGCCGGTAAAACTTGAGCCGATGCCTTCCTTTGAACGGAAGATCATGCACCATGTACTGAGCGGCATCGAAGGTATAGAAACCTATTCCGAAGGTGCAGAACCGAATCGTTATATTGTAATAGAAAAGAAGTAAAGGAGCATTGCATCATGCAATTAGAAACAATATCCAGCATCTCCACCCCGGTGGGCGAAGGTGCAATTGCAATCGTGCGCCTCTCCGGCGTGGATGCAGTGGAGATCGCAGACCGCCTCTATAAAGGTGCGAAGCCGCTGGAAGCGGTGGATTCGCATACGATCAACTACGGCCACATCTTGGATCCCGATAGCGGGGAGACTGTGGAAGAAGTCATGGTGGCAATCATGAGGGCGCCCCGCACCTACACGCGCGAGGATATCGTTGAAATCAATTGCCATGGTGGTGTCCACACGATTAACAGGGTGCTCCAGCTGACGCTGAAGCACGGTGCCCGCATGGCGGAGCCGGGAGAATTCACGAAACGCGCCTTCCTCAATGGCCGGATCGACCTGTCCCAGGCAGAAGGTGTCATGGATTTCATCAGATCCAAGACGACAGAAGCATCAAAAGTTGCGAATCAGCAGATGCAGGGTAGGCTGAAAGCACATGTTGAAGGCCTGCGCCAGAGCATCCTTAATATATTGGCCCAGGTGGAAGTGAACATCGATTATCCGGAATATGACGATGTCGAAGAGGCGACCACTTCCTTCCTCGAAGAGGAGGCCCAGAAGGTCAAGGATGAAATCAGGAAGCTGCTGAAGAGCAGTGCCCAGGGAAAAATCCTTCGGGAGGGGCTGAGCACCGTCATCGTCGGGAAGCCGAATGTCGGGAAAAGTTCATTGCTTAACTACCTGATTCAGGACAACAAGGCCATCGTGACCGACGTGGCAGGAACGACACGCGATATACTCGAAGAATACGTGAATGTCAACGGCATTCCACTCAAACTCATAGATACCGCAGGCATCAGGGACACCGATGACATCGTCGAGAAGATCGGTGTGGAACGCAGCCGCCAGGCGCTGAAGGAAGCGGAGCTCATCCTTTATGTATTGAACAATAACGAACCGCTGACGGATGAGGATATCGAAATCCTCGATTCGATGGCAGACCAGAATGTCATCAATATCGTCAACAAGCTGGACCTCGAACCGAAGCTTGATGTCGAAGATCTTCAAAAGAGATATCCGGATATGCCGGTGGTCAGAACATCCATCATCAACGGTACGGGTGTGGATGACCTCGAGGACCGGATCGCAAGCTTGTTCTTTGAAGGGGAAATCCAGTCCGTGGATTCCACCTATGTATCGAACAACCGCCATATCCACCTGCTTGAGCAGGCGGCCGATGCGATATCCGATGCGATAGAATCTGCCGGAATGGACGTGCCGGTGGATATAGTACAGATCGACCTTGTAAAAACGTGGGAACTGCTCGGAGAAGTGATTGGGGAAGATGTCAGTGAACAGCTGATCGACCAGCTCTTCAGCCAGTTCTGCCTTGGAAAATAAAAGGAGGAAAACTATGACAGATAATATTAAATATGATGTTGTTGTCATCGGTGCAGGCCATGCGGGCGTAGAAGCAGGACTCGCTTCTGCACGAAAAGGGCTGAAGACGCTGATGCTGACAATCAATTTGGATAATATAGCATTCATGCCCTGCAACCCTTCAGTAGGGGGACCAGCGAAAGGGATCGTCGTCCGTGAAGTGGATGCACTCGGTGGACAGATGGCAAAAGTGATCGACAGGACGCATATACAGATGCGCATGCTGAATACCGGCAAAGGACCGGCAGTCCGTGCCCTCAGGGCGCAGGCGGATAAAGTGCTCTATCAGCAGGAGATGAAGCGGGTGCTGGAGGATGAGCCGAACCTCGACATCCTTCAGGGCATGGTGGATGAAATGATCGTGGAAGACGGTGAAGTCAAGGGTGTCAAAACGAATATCGGCACCATTTACGAAGCGAGGGCCGTCATCGTCACGACAGGCACCTTCCTGCGCGGGGAAATCATCCTCGGCGACCTCAAATATTCCAGTGGGCCGAACCATCAGATGCCTTCAGTGCCGCTTGCAGACCAGATGAAGGAACTCGGCTTCGACATCGTCCGCTTCAAGACTGGAACACCGCCGCGGGTCAACTCGGACTCCATCGACTACTCCAAGACGGAGATACAGCCCGGGGACGATGTACCGCGCGCCTTCAGCTTCGAAACGACTGAATTCATCATGGATCAGCTGCCGTGCTGGCTGACCTACACTTCGGAAAATACGCATATGATCATCAATGACAACCTGCATCTATCCGCGATGTATTCCGGCATGGTCAAAGGTACAGGCCCACGCTACTGCCCATCCATCGAAGACAAGATCGTGCGCTTCAACGACAAGCCAAGGCACCAGATCTTCCTGGAACCGGAAGGCAGGAGTACAAAAGAGGTCTATGTACAGGGACTCTCCACAAGTATGCCCGAGAATGTACAGCGCGAGATGCTCACTTCCATCCCGGGACTTGAAAATGCCAGGATGATGCGTGCAGGCTACGCCATCGAATATGATGCACTCGTTCCGACGCAGCTGTGGCCGACACTTGAAACGAAGAAGATCACGAACCTCTACACTGCAGGCCAGATCAACGGTACCAGCGGGTATGAGGAAGCGGCCGGACAGGGGCTCATCGCAGGCATCAATGCAGCGAGCAAACTGCTCGGTGAAGAGGAACTTGTACTCAGCCGTTCCGATGCATATATCGGCGTCCTCATCGATGACCTTGTGACGAAAGGGACGAATGAACCATACAGGCTGCTGACTTCAAGGGCGGAACACCGTCTGCTGCTGCGTCACGACAATGCAGATATGCGCCTGACGGAAATCGGACATCGCATCGGGCTCATTTCAAACGAAAGGCTCGAAGCATTCGAGACCAAGAAACGGCATATCGAAGAGGAATTCGAGCGCCTGAAGAAGATCCGCATCAAGCCGAACGCCCATACGCAGGCCATCGTGGAGGAAAGGGGCGGAACACCGCTCAAAGATGGCATTCTGGCCATCGATCTGCTCAGACGTCCGGAGATGGACTATGCCTCCATCATGGAAATACTGGAAGAGGAAACGACGCTCACACAGGAAGAATATGAACAGGTGGAAATCCAGGTCAAGTATGACGGCTACATCAAGAAGTCGCTCATGCAGGTCGACAAGGTGAAGCGCATGGAGAAGAAGAAGATACCAGCGGATATCGACTATGATGCGATCCATTCCCTCGCAACAGAGGCAAGGGATAAGCTGAAGACCGTCAAACCGCTCGATATCGCCCAGGCTTCCAGAATTTCAGGGGTGAACCCTGCAGATATTTCCATCCTTCTCGTCTATATTGAACAGGGTAGCATCCAACGGGTGGAAGCATGAAGGAAGCACAGTTCATAGAGGCCCTGCGTCGCCAGGGAATCATCCTGGATGACGAGCAGCGCGCCAAATTCAGAAGATATTTCGAGATGCTTGTAGAATGGAACGGCCGGGTCAATCTGACGGCCGTGACCGACGAGGAAGGGGTTTATCTGAAGCATTTCTACGATTCGCTGACGCCGCTCTTCCATGTGGAGCTCCCGGAGAATGCAAGCATCTGCGATGTAGGAGCGGGGGCGGGTTTCCCAAGCATCCCGCTCAAGATCTTGAGGCCCGACCTCAAAGTGACCATAGTGGATTCGCTGAATAAACGCATCCTCTTCCTGAACGAACTGACGGCAGAACTCGATCTGGATAAGATTCATCTGGTCCATGACCGCGCCGAGACATTTGCACAAGGGCCGCAGCGTCATATGTTCGATATCGTGACGGCCCGTGCAGTCGCCCAGCTGAACGTGCTGGCCGAGCTCTGTCTGCCGCTTGTCCGTACAGGAGGTCGCTTCATTGTATTGAAGGGCAGAAAAGGCATGGAAGAATTGGAAGAAAGCCAATTCGCCCTGGATCTCTTGGGAGGCGAGCTTGTGGAAACCCACAGCTTCACCCTCCCGGAGGAAGACAGTGAACGCCATATCCTCGAAATCGCGAAGAGAAGAAAAACACCCAAGAAGTATCCGCGCAAGCCGGGTACCCCAAACAAATCCCCATTAAAACAATAGGCAGGTGTTGCATGTGAAAAAACCATTTTCAAGACTTTTCGGCTTGATAGACAAAAGTGAAGATCAGCAGGAGAATGTCTCCCTGCAGCACTTGCCGATGGAAAACATCGTCCCAAACCGCTATCAGCCAAGGACGGCATTCGACCGGGAACGGATCAGGGAACTGGCCGATTCCATCGCGGAGCATGGTCTCCTGCAGCCGATCACCGTCCGGCCGATAGAGGAGGGCATGTTTGAAATCATTGCAGGGGAGCGCAGGTTCAGGGCGCTGAAGATGCTCAACCGCGAAGAAGCGGAGGTCATCGTAAAATATCTGACGGATACGGAATCTGCGGCCATTGCACTGATAGAAAATATCCAGCGCGAGAACCTCTCCAGCATAGAAGAAGCGAAAGCCTATAAGAAGCTCCTCAAGATGGATGGCATCACCCAGAAGAACCTTGCACAGAATCTTGGCAAGAGCCAGTCATTCATCGCCAACAAGCTGCGTCTTCTTAAATTGTCCGATGAAGTCATTGAAGCGCTCCAGAAGCAGGAAATCACCGAGCGTCATGCAAGGTCGCTCCTCAGCCTGGAGGATTCAGGGCAGGAAGAGATGCTTGAAGACATCAGGAAGCAGAAGATGACGGTGAAGGAGACGGAGCATGCAGTCAGGAAGAAGCTGAAGCACGTCAATGATGAACTGGATTTTGATGAGGACATGTCCTTCATACTGAATGATCTCAACCGTGAAGTGGACAGGCTGAAGGACAAAGGATTCAACGTATCCTATGAGTCGGCTGATGAGGATGCTTTCCATGAAGTGACGATAAAGATCTATAGGTAGACACTCACTGTGTGGGTGTTTTTCTTATGTTACAATGGGCAGGTTGATTGATATAATGACAGCATGTGATTTTATACTTACGAAAACCCTGCACTGGAGGTAGTGGCGCATGGCAAGGCAAAAAGGACTGGGAAAGAGTCTCGGAAAGGGACTGGATGCTCTATTTTCCAGCGGCAAGGAAGGTGAGGCGATCATCGAACTCAAAATTTCCGAAATCAGAAGGAACCCCTATCAGCCCCGTATGGAGTTCAATGAGGATAAGCTCAGGGAACTGGCCGATTCCATTGAGACACATGGCGTAATCCAGCCCATCGTGGTGAGGAAAGCCGTCAAGGGCTACGATATCGTGGCAGGGGAGAGAAGATTCAGGGCGTGCAGAATGCTCGGCAGGGAAACCATACCGGCAATCGTCAAGGAGATGACGGATACCGAAATGATGGAGCTTGCCATCATTGAAAACCTGCAGCGTGAGAACCTCAATCCGTTGGAAGAGGCGATGAGCTATCGCCAACTGATGACGACTTTGAACATCACCCAGAATGAAGTGGCAGCGCGGCTGGGGAAATCACGGCCCTACATCGCTAATATGCTGAGGCTGCTCAATCTGCCGAATGCCATCAGACAGATGATCAATGACGATCTGCTCTCCGGTGCACACGGCAGGACACTTCTGGCGCTCAAGGACCCCATCCAGATGGAAGGTGCAGCAAAACGTGCCATCGATGAAGGAATGAGTGTCCGTACACTTGAGACCTATGTCAAAAGCCTGCAGGAAGCACCTGCCAAAAGAAAGAAGAAGCAGGACAAGCCGAAGTTCATAGAGAAGCATGAGACGATGCTCAAGGAACATTTCGGAACGGCAGTGGAAATAAGGAAGAAGCGCAAAAAGGGCACAATATCATTCGAGTTCAGGAATGAAGAAGAGTTCAAAAGGCTCATCTCCATGCTGGAAGACAAGTAAACTGGAAAGTGAAGGTGGAAGCAGTGTTAGCGAATATACTGATGACAACAACTGAGGAGCTGATAATGTTCATCGGTGAAATCATGGATAATCTGAGGGATCCCGAGCTATGGATGGGTATCGCTTCAAAGCTGATACAGGCCCTCATACTGATCATTGCAGCGATGATTCTCGTCAGGATCGCCAACAGGATGATCGATAATTTCTTCAAGGTCAAATCGAAATCCCGGTTGAAAGGAAGCAGCAAGCGCAACCAGACGCTGATCAACGTGCTGCAGAATGCTGCGACGGTGTTCATATGGTTCGTCGTCATCATGATGGTGCTTGAAACGTTCAGCCTGCCCGTAAGGACGCTCCTTGCCGGTGCCGGGGTCGTCGGTCTGGCAATTGGTTTCGGGGCACAGAGCCTTGTGAAGGATATGATAACAGGATTTTTCATCATTCTGGAGAACCAGTTCGATAAGGGGGATTTCGTCAGGGTAAATACTTCCGGTACGACGGTTGCCGAAGGTGAAGTGCTGTCCCTCGGCCTCCGCGCCTCCAAGATCCAGGGATGGGAGGGTGAGCTCTTCATCATCCCGAACGGCACCATCAACGAAGTCGTCAATTTCTCCCGCTATAATGCGATATCCATGCTGGACATGAATGTGTCGGTCGAGGAGGATCTCGACGCAGTCGAGGATATATTGGAGCAGTTCTTTGAAGCCCGTTGGCAGGAAGAGGAGATGCTCGTCTCCAAACCTGAAATCCTTGGCCTGCAGGGCATAGAGAACGGTGAAGCCATCATCCGGATAATGCTCGAGACGCAGCCGATGGAGCACTTCGGTGTGACACGCCGCATGAGAAAAGCGATCAAGAATCATCTTGAAGGCAAAGGCATCTATATTTCCGTACCTAAGATGGACATACAGGACTTTGATGATAAAATGGCTAAAGATGAAGGTGAGTAATCATGACAAAAGAATATGGTCTGAATGATATCGTCGAAATGAAGAAGCCGCATCCGTGCGGCAGCAGACTGTTCTCCATCACCCGCATGGGGGCAGACATCAAGATCAAGTGCAACCAATGTGACCGGGTCATCATGATGCCGCGTCGTGATTTCGAAAAGAGAATGAAAATGGTAAGAAAAAAATATGAAGCATAAAGGTGATTATAAATGGCTCTGACAGCAGGGATCGTCGGGTTGCCGAACGTCGGCAAATCGACACTATTCAATGCAATAACCAAAGCAGGTGCACTCGCGGCAAACTATCCGTTCGCCACAATCGATCCGAATGTCGGCATCGTTGAAGTGCCGGATGAAAGATTGAATGTACTGACGAAAATGGTGGAACCGAAAAAGACCGTTCCTACGGCATTTGAATTTACAGATATCGCAGGTATCGTAAAAGGTGCCTCCAAAGGTGAGGGGCTCGGCAACAAATTCCTCGCCCATATCCGTGAAGTCGATGCGATATGCCAGGTCGTGCGCGCATTCGATGATGAGAATGTCACACACGTATCCGGCAAGGTCGATCCGATCGATGATATTGAAATCATCAATATGGAACTGATCTTTGCGGACCTGGAAAGTGTGGAGAAGCGGATACCGCGCCTAGAGAAGATGGCCAAGCAGAAGGACAAGGATTCAATGGCCGAGCTGGAACTGCTCTCCAAGATCAAGGAGGGACTCGAGAACGACCGACCGGTCCGGGCGCTTGAATTTACAGCTGAAGAGGCGAAGCAGGTCAAGAACCTCCATCTGCTGACGCAGAAGCCGATGCTGTACGTCGCCAATGTGGCCGAAGATGAACTCGGCAACCTCGAACAGAATGAATACCTGAAATCCATCGAAGCATATGCAGAAAAAGAAGGATCTGAAGTCATCGTGATTTCCGCAAAAGTGGAAGAGGAGATTGCGGTGCTGGATGAGGATGAGAAGGAGATGTTCCTGGAAGACCTCGGCATAGAGGAATCCGGGCTGGATAAACTCATCAAGGCTGCATATAACCTCCTTGGGCTGGCGACCTACTTTACAGCAGGCGTCGAGGAAGTCCGGGCATGGACCTTCAGGGAAGGCATGTCCGCACCGGAATGTGCAGGCATCATCCATACCGATTTCCAAAAAGGCTTCATCCGTGCAGAGACGGTAAGCTATGATGATCTGGTCGAGAACGGCAACATGGTGAAGGCCAAAGAGGCGGGCAAGGTCCGTCTGGAAGGTAAAGACTATCTCATGAAGGATGGCGACGTCGTCCATTTCAGATTCAACGTTTAAAAATGGTTGTAAAAAGAGCCGATCACTGGTATAATATCGGATTGTGAGTAATGAAAATTATTCCTTGCTTATTTCTACGGAAATGGGCCGCTAAAGACCATAAGGAGGTGTAGAAGATGAGAGCATATGAAATACTATATGTAGTCCGCCCGAACATTGAAGAAGATGCGAAACAGGCGCTTGTTGAGCGTTTTGACAACGTTTTGACTTCAAAAGGTGCGGAAATCGTCGAATCAAAAGAGTGGGGTAAACGTCGTCTTGCTTATGAAATCGAAGATTTCAGCGAAGGCTTTTATCACATCATCAAAGTGAATGCTGATGTGGAAGCCACAGATGAATTCGAACGTTTGGCCAAAATCAACAATGATATCATTCGTCATATCATTGTCCGCGACGAACAAGCAGAGAAACAGTAATAATACAATGGAGTTGATTACATGCTGAACCGTGTTGTATTGGTAGGGCGTCTTACAAAAGACCCCGAACTGAAAGTCAGTCAAAGTAATATATCTGTAGCGACCTTCACTCTGGCAGTCAACCGTCCGTTCACAAGTGCGAACGGCGAACGTGGAGCTGACTTCATCAACTGTGTCGTTTTCCGCAAACAGGCGGAGAACGTCAACCAGTACTTGAAGAAGGGCAGTCTGGCGGGAGTAGACGGCAGATTGCAGAGTCGTTCCTATGAGAACAAAGAAGGTCAAAGAGTATATGTGACTGAAGTAGTGTGTGATAGTGTGCAGTTCCTGGAACCTAAAGGACAAGGGCAAGGCAGTAATCAACAGTACAATAATTCCGCAGACAGCTATCAGAATGCGTATGGTAACCAGTCCACTGGTTCAAGACCGGCACCTCAAAAATCCAGACAGGATACAAAAGAGGAGAATCCATTTGCAAACGCTGATGGACCGGTTGATATCAGTGATGACGATCTACCATTCTAAACCATATCCAAGATCGGATATGAAAGATGAAGTGTGAAAAGTGTGTGTGTGCATGTGCAGGATATAGTGTGTGTATCCTTCACCAGGGCATTCCGGTAACCCGGAATGCCTTTTTTATTTCACAATAATCATCCCCAGACATATTCTCTCCGAGGACAGAAGTGTTTATAATGGCAGTTAAGGATAAATTCAGATTGGAGAGTCTCTATGAAAAAGGGCGCTTTGATATGGGTAGGCATGATAGGCATATTTCTAATGATGGCCGGATGCGGCAGCAGTGCTACAGGAAACAGCGGGGAAACGATCACAATCTCCGCTGCTGCCAGTTTGAGCGAGGCGATGGAGGAAGTCGGCACGCTCTATGAAGAGGCACATCCGGATGTCGGACTGTCATTCAATTTCGGGGGATCCGGCTCCCTGCAGCAGCAGGTCTCCCAAGGTGCGCCAGTCGATCTGTTCGTCTCGGCTTCAGACGAAAAGTTCCAGACGCTGGTTGATGAAGGGACAATCGATTCTTCATCAAATACGGTACTTCTCGGCAACTCCCTGGTACTGATTATCCCGGAGGACGGAAAGGTCTCTTCCCCAGCTGACCTCAAAGAGGCAGGAAAAGTGGCGATTGGGACGCCGAGTGCAGTACCTGCAGGCATGTACGCCAAGGAAGCTCTGGGCGCATTGGATATATTCACGGAAATAGAAGAGGATATCGTCTATGCAAAGGATGTGCGGCAAGTGTTATCCTATGTAGAGACAGGGAATGTCGAAGCCGGCATCGTCTACCGCACCGATGCACTGTTGAGTGATAAGGTGGAAATCGTCCATGAATTTCCCCAATCCCTCCATACACCGGTAACATATCCCGCAGGTGTAATAGCAGATTCCCCAAACCATGAAACCGCCGTGGAATTCCAAGAATTCCTGCACTCCGAGACGGCCCAAAAGGTGTTTGAAGAATATGGATTCATTATTCAGTAACATCACATTTGAAGAATTTCTGGATCCCATCCGTTTGTCGGTCCGGGTTTCCATACTGGCATTCATCATTGTGCTCATTTTGGGGACGATCATCGGGAAATGGATGGTGGATATAAAATTTCCCGGGAAATCCATCGTTGAAACACTGATCATGCTGCCGCTTGTACTGCCACCGACAGTCATCGGGTTCCTGCTGATCGTCCTCTTGGGCAACAACAGCCTGATTGGAGGATGGATTGCCTTCATCTTCAACCAGCCCATCATATTCACCTGGTATGCTGCTGTTGTTGCAAGTGCTGTCGTAGCCTTTCCTCTTATGTATCAGTCAGCCAAGGCGGGGTTCCAGAATGTAGACAAGGATATTGAAGAAGCTGCCAAAGTGGATGGAGCGGGCCGTTTCCAGACATTCTTCACCATTTCGATCCCTCTTGCCTCAAAAGCCTTGATGGCAGGGGGCATATTGAGTTTCGCGCGGGCGCTTGGGGAGTTCGGTGCAACATTGATGTTTGCCGGTAATATACCGGGAAAGACACAGACTGTGCCGACCGCCATCTATATTGCACTCGATTCCGGTAAAATGACCCTGGCCTGGATGTGGGTCATCACCATCGTCATCATTTCATTCATCATGCTCTTCATCGTAAGGACAAGAAGCAGCAACATATAATTGTGTGGATATAGGCAACAACTTGTGCATCATCGATTGACAATGAGACACCCAATGTGTAAAATATACCTTGCACATACAAAAACACTTACACACGTTCATCACGAAATAACTAAAATTATAGATATGAATACGCAATTGCAGTACCACACACTACTGCATGGCGACATTCAATCTGTAGAGGAGGATAACTCATGGCAGGTCCAAGAAGAGGCGGTCGTCGCCGTAAAAAGGTTTGCTACTTCACAGCCAATGGCATTACGCACATTGACTACAAAGAAGTAGATCTCCTTAAAAAGTTCATTTCAGAACGTGGTAAAATTCTTCCAAGACGTGTAACAGGTACTTCTGCGAAGTATCAGCGCCAGCTTACAAAAGCAATCAAGCGTTCACGTCATATGGCATTGCTTCCATACGTGAAGGAAGAACAATAATAATGTGAGTGAAAGCCCCATCTATAGGATGGGGCTTTTTTCATGAAAAAAAATCCCACGGCGCAAGGCCATGGGAGTAAATTTGTAGACTATGGTCTATCTTTGTCTCTATCCAACCGGTCGTCATCAAGACGCCCTCTGTCATTTGTCGTTTCATCAATGTCCACATCTTCACGGCGGACATCCTCGGAAACATGTTCCGTGTCTCTGACTTTGTCTTTCTTGACGACCACTTCTTCACTTACCACGTCTTCTTTATCTACATTTACACGCTCTTCGTTTACCGATACATTGATGGAATCGCGGTCGTCCCCATCGATGTCACTTGCAGGACGATCGCCATCTACAGGGCGTCTTTCCACTGTAACTTCTTCACGTTCGACCGGTACATCAAATTCCTGGTGGTCCGTCTCGACATGTTTGTCAACATTCACTTCGCCTGTCTGGACGCGCTCCTTATCAACATTCAGACGCTCTTCACGAAGCTGGATCTTTTCTTCTTCGGTCAGGTCATCCCGGTCTGCAAACTCGTCATTGGCAGCACCAGCGCCAGTGGTGTTCAATGCACGATCATCAACACTGTAGCGTCCTTCCTTCTCATCCAATGGTGCATCCCGGTCTGTATTGACTACATTCTGGTCACGGCGTCCTTCGATCATGTCATCGTTGATGGCACGGTTGTCCTTGTCGCCATATTGATAATCTTCTTCGATTTCCGGCCGTTCAGCTCCATCGACATAGCGATTTTCATCTCGTCCGCCTACGCCGCCTTCCACTTCTGTTGTTCCTTCATTATGGGCACTGCCCGGCACGGAATCTGTTTCCCTGTCGATTTCCGGCCGCTCGGCGCCATCAACATAGCGGTTTTCGTCTTTTTCGTCAGAACCGATGCCACCAGCTGCTGCTGTAGCACCAGCCGCTCCAGTCACGCCAGGACTATGCGCACTGCCAGGAGTGGATCTTGGACGTTCTGCAGAGTCCCCTCTATCGACCCTGTCCTCATCGTCTTCGAGCAATGGATCTTTAGGATAGTCGGTAGTATCCCCTTCAATTTCATCGTTGACATAAAGAAGGATTTTCCCGCTATCCAGAGCTTCTTTATATTCTTCCTCTTCCTGTGGATTCAGGTTGAGTCCTGTCATTACCCGTTCCTCAGGGTCTTCTGCACTGAACCAGGATACAATCTTATCCCAAGCGCTTCCTTCAGAAGTCTTGTAGTTCACATCTGTGTAGTTCAAGGAAGATCCTTCAAGCTCCTCTCTGGAAACTACAGTAATCTGTTTTTCGGCTACACCTTCGGATTTCAGCTGTTCAATTCTTCCAAGCAATTCCTGTTCGCTCATGTATGATTCAATCTTACGCATAATTCATACCTCCATTTTGTTTGATGATTAGGCCTTGTTACATTTTCGAAAATGACTGATCATAGCGCATATCCATCATCCTAATACGTATTAGATTTATACCCATGTGCATTTTTAATAAACTCCCATAAAAGATTTAATGGACGCCATGGCGACGCTGTGGAATAATAATCTAAAAAAGAGGTGGAAATGATTGGAAGATATATCAGGGAAGATCAGAAAAAGAAGAAAGATGATGTCACTCTCGCAAGGAGAACTCGCTGAAGGAATCAGCTCCCAATCTTCCATATCCAGATTGGAGAATGGCAGCTTCACCATAAGTCTGGGTGAGTTTGTGAGGGTGATGGAACGTCTGAATCTGAGCATGCATGATGTATTCTGCAGTGGGGAGAAGACACCGGACATCATTGTGCGGGAACAGTTGGATATGGCCAGAAAAGAGCAGGATTACGATAGGATGGAAGAAATACTGGAAAGCGAGAGAAGCGGATTCTGGAAACAGTCGCCAGAGCTTGAAGGCTACAGGTCCTGGCACCATGGACTTATAAAACAGTCCAAAGGACAGTATAGGATGGCCCTGCGCTTGATCAATATAGCGATAGAGATGAACCAGAAGAATGAGTGGATGTATGAAGCGGTGTCAGAAATGCATCTGGCTAAAGGGAATATATACAGTATGACTGGATTAGGTGGTTTGGATTCCTACAAAGAGGCCTTGGCCTTTTATGAAGAATCCAAGAAGACGTCCCCGGTACTCGTAGTCAAAATATTATATAACTTGGCTGTGAGCCTGTGTGAAGGTGGAGAGCATGAAAAGTCATTGAAGTATTGCAATAAAGCCTTGGAGATACTCCACAAAAATGATTCTACATATCTGATTGTCCATATACTCTATATGAAGTTTTCCGCACTGATAAATCTTAAGCAGTATGAAGAATATGAAATTCTGAAAGAGAAGAATAAGGTCTTCTTTGAAAATTACGATGCACTTGAATTGTTTGATATATTAGAAAAATATTCAAAGAAGAATATTTCCTAAATAATGGTGATTATAGTCCTTTGAATATTTTATAATGAAATAGTTCCTGTATAGAAACAATAACTTAAAGGGTAAGGGGATATGAATTTGAAAAAGTATACAGTATATTTCATATTGGCAATGCTGTTGGCTGGGGGGAATAATGTTCAACTTAATGACGATGGAATGGAACAGGCAAGCAACTGTTGGTGTCTGGATCACATATTTTAGATGGGAGTGGCCTATAATGACGTGAAGGGTCTGGAGAATCCCCTGGCACGGTTGATGCTGCTGAACCAGTTCAAGATCATGAGCCTGCTTGATCCGGAAAACCATACTTCCTACTGCTACTACATGGACATCCTTACAGAAGGGGTACAGAAGAAATATCCGCATGTGATGGAGATGATCAGCGGGGAAGAGGTGACCATGGAGGTGGCCGGGGAAGTGGATATGATCCTTGCCATCTTCAGTAAGATTGAAAGGTCGATGGCCCAGTTGACCGAAGCGGCACGGGAGGAATTGTCTACGGGTTATCATATCCATTTTACCGGGTTTGACAGCAGCAGCAATATAGAATACCATCATTTCACCTATTGGAACTTTTTGGTGCGTCATCGGGAAACTGAGATGCAGAATACGGCAGATGATACTTACAACCTGTCGTTGCATCACTACAGGCAGATGATGCTGAACTATAAGCCATACGAATATATGGATCTTCTGTCTTTTGATGAAATCAGGAATGTCTGCATTGGGAAGGGGAATGAAATGGAGATGCTCAGGCCAAAGAATCTGAACATTGTTGAGGTGGGGAGCTTGCAGCCTCTGCAGGTGGTGAAGGAAAGCGGCCTCGGCATGAAGGAGTAGGGGTTAAGGAACATATGGAAATAAAAATGATCTGAAGCGGTTGCTTCAGATCATTTCTTCGAATCTATTCAGGGTCTTTGACTTCCCCTTTGAAATCCGCTTCTGCACTTTCTTCCCTCTCCTGCTGTTCCTCACGCCTTTCCATGAGAGCCAAATCTGCATAAAACATCAGGTAGTTCCCTTCGCTGATCTTGAATAAGTATCTTTCTATTTCATCTTCACTAAGCTCATAGTCGTGGAGAAATCGTTCTGCAGGCTCGTTTCTGGCCAATATCTCCTTCAGTCCTATATCATCCGCTACATGGATATGGTAGACCACGTCTGTATATTCAAGGGCTTCGAATTCTTTATCTTCCCTGCCCATAAGGTGTATATCCTCTTCATAATACCCTTCAGCTTTCAACTGTGTAATGCGGTCGAGTACGGCTTCCTGACTGTCATACAACTCAAAATAGTTCACGATGGCCCTCCTTTTCCTGAATCCTCTTCAATTTCAATTAATATTCCCTCTGATGCTCTTCTAAAACCTACATTATACATATGTTTAAATTTTCTGTATTATCCCCATTATCGAAAATACATTGTTTATACTGTGTTTTTTTGCTATCATAAGTAATTAAATATTTTATTTCATATAATCATAATAATATGGATTATGAGTTTCTAGGCTTTACCTTAAATAAGGCTACTATGGAATAACAATTGGATATCCGATCATCGGCTGTATCTTCATTGTTCCTATCTATGTTTTTTTAAGGTGCACTATTTAAAAATAGGAGGCAATAAGAATGTGGGAAAGAAAGTTTGAAAAAGAGGGTTTGACGTTTGATGATGTGCTGCTGGTACCGGCGCATTCAGAAGTATTGCCGAAGGAAGTGGACCTCTCCGTACAGTTGTCCAAAAGCATCAGGCTGAACATACCGGTTCTGAGTGCAGGTATGGATACTGTGACCGAATCTGCGATGGCAATCGCGATTGCACGTCAGGGCGGCCTTGGTGTCATTCATAAGAACATGTCCATTGAACGCCAGCGTGACGAGGTGGAGAAGGTAAAGCGTTCCGAAAATGGTGTCATCAAAGATCCATTCTTCCTGACGAAGGAGGAGCAGGTCTTCGCAGCAGAGCATCTGATGGGCAAATACCGTATTTCCGGAGTGCCGATCGTCAATAATCCAGAGGAGAAGAAGCTGATCGGCATCATTACAAACCGTGACCTGCGCTTCATAGAGGATTATTCAAAACCGATTGATGATGTAATGACTAAAGAGAACCTCATAACTGCTGAAGTAGGTACGACGTTGGATGAAGCGGCGCAGATTCTTCAGAAATACAGAATTGAAAAACTCCCACTTGTCGATGAAAACAATATATTAAAAGGCCTGATCACGATTAAGGACATCGAGAAGGTCATCGAATTCCCGGGTGCTGCGAAAGACAGCCAAGGACGTCTCCTTGTGGCGGGTGCCATCGGTATCGCCAAAGAGACTAAAAAACGTGCTGAAGAGCTCATCGCAGCAGGTGTGGATGCACTTGTCATCGATACGGCCCATGGCCACTCGGAAGGTGTGCTCAAAGCGATCCGTGATGTCCGTGATAACTTCCCTGACATCACATTGATTGCCGGAAACGTGGCAACTGCGGAAGGTACGAAAGCATTGATTGATGCAGGTGTCGATGTAGTCAAAGTCGGCATCGGCCCGGGTTCCATCTGCACTACACGTGTCGTTTCAGGAGTCGGTGTCCCTCAGATCACTGCAGTCTATGATGCAGCGAGCGAGGCAAGGAAGCATGGCAAGACGATCATTGCAGACGGCGGCATCAAGCTGTCCGGCGACATCGTCAAAGCACTTGCAGCCGGAGGCCATGCAGTCATGCTCGGCAGCCTGCTTGCAGGTACGAGCGAATCTCCAGGGGAGACTGAAATCTTCCAAGGAAGAAGATATAAGACATACCGTGGGATGGGTTCCCTCGGAGCGATGGAGAAAGGCTCGAAAGACCGCTACTTCCAGGAAGATTCGGAAGCGAAGAAATTTGTTCCTGAAGGCATTGAAGGGCGTACAGAGTATAAGGGTCCACTCAGCGATACAATCTATCAGCTGATGGGCGGACTAAGGTCCGGGATGGGCTATACAGGATCACAGAATCTCGAGGCTCTCAGGGAAGAGTCACAGTTCGTCAAGATTACAGGCGCTGGCCTGATTGAAAGCCACCCGCACAATGTCCAGATCACTAAAGAATCCCCGAACTACTCTAGATAAGATAGGAGCACGGTTGAAAGATGGAAATGGCTAAAGAGCAGGAACTCATACTGGTTATCGACTATGGTAGTCAATATAACCAACTCATTACACGGCGCATCAGGGACCTTGGAGTGTACAGTGAACTCCATAACCCGAGCATTACAATGGAAGAAATAAGGGAACTGAATCCACAGGGCATCATCCTCTCAGGCGGACCGCGTTCCGTCTATGCAGAAGATGCATTCACTGTAGACCCTGAAGTGTTTGAACTCGGCGTACCGGTGCTCGGCATCTGCTACGGCATGCAGCTCATCACACAGCTGAACGGCGGGGAAGTCGTCCCATCCAACGAAAAGGAATTCGGACCGACTGAAATCAGTCTGGATATCAACGCGCCCCTCTTCAAGGGACTGGCTGAAAGCGAAATCGTCCTGATGAGCCACAGTGACAAAGTCACGCACATACCGGATTCCTTCAAGCAGATCGCCTATACGCCGCTATGCCAGTATGCAGGCATCAAGCATGAAGAGAAGGAAATCTATGGTGTGCAGTTCCACCCGGAATCCAAACACTCAAAAAATGGAGATACATTCCTTAGGAATTTCATCCGTGATATTTGTGGATGCCACGGAGAATGGTCGATGGATAACTTCATCAACATTGAAATCGACAAGATCCGCCAGGAAGTCGGCGACAGGAAAGTGCTTTGTGCAATGAGCGGCGGAGTGGATTCATCTGTTACGGCTGTATTGATGCACCGGGCAATCGGTGACAACCTCACATGCATCTTCGTCGACCACGGTCTCCTCCGTAAGGGAGAGGCGGAAATGGTCATGGAACAGTTCGGCGAAGGCTTCAACATGAACATCATCAAAGTGGATGCGAAGGACCGCTTCCTGAATAAACTTAAAGGCGTGGCTGACCCGGAACAGAAGCGGAAAATCATCGGCAACGAATTCATCTATGTATTCGACGATGAAGCTTCCAAGCTTGAAGACGTGGACTTCCTTGCACAGGGCACGCTCTACACGGACATCATCGAGTCCGGTACAGAGACGGCAACGACGATCAAGTCGCACCATAATGTTGGCGGGCTGCCTGAAGACATGCAGTTCAAACTGCTTGAGCCGCTCAACACATTATTTAAGGATGAAGTGCGTGAGCTCGGCATAGAACTCGGCATCCCTGAGCACCTTGTTTGGAGACAGCCGTTCCCGGGTCCGGGCCTTGGCATCCGCATCCTTGGTGAAATCACAGAAGAGAAGCTGGAAATTGTGCGTGAAAGCGACTGGATTCTGCGGGATGAAATCAAGAAGGCAGGACTCGACCGTGAAATCTGGCAGTACTTCACCGTCCTTCCCGACATCCGCTCTGTCGGTGTCATGGGAGACTACCGTACTTACAGCCACACGATCGGCATCCGCGCCGTCACAAGTATCGACGGTATGACGAGTGAATTCGCCAAGATCGACTGGGACGTATTGGAACGCATATCAAAGCGCCTCGTCAATGAAAGCGAACAGATCAACCGCGTGGTCTACGATGTGACAAGCAAGCCGCCGGCTACGATCGAGTGGGAATAGTTTAATAAAAAGATAAAATCCTTTACCCTGTATGATTAAAGGGTTATTTCTTACGATTAGTCAATAGGTTTCAACCGAATATTCAATGTTTTTATCCCTCTCTAGCGGGGCGCCCGCTGAGAGAGATTTTCACATGTCAAATAGGCCCTGCGGTTTCAGTTTTTCTCAGCAGGGGCTATGGTATACTCGAGTTACCAATTGACGCAGTGGTAGGTGGCCACAGCGTAATCATATCGCTGTCCAGTGGTGACAAGATGGAAAAGGCACTTCAGAAACTTTTTCACACAGGCGATGCAGGCAACCTTATGGTGTTTACCATGGGGTTGCTTCTTTAATTTCTGATAGTAGTCCACCAGATGCTTATCCACGTACCACTGGATCCGAATCATATTCTCGATCATGTAGTACAGAATTTTCCACAGATGCCTGTTGTCTCGTCGATTGATCTTATCTTTAGACAAAAGAGTGGCGGACTGATGGCGCTGGATGTCGATACCAGTATAGGCATTCAGCTTATTGCCGTGTCGACCGTCTGATGTCTCCGGTTTCAGCAATGATATGGAACGCTGTAGTGTTTACGATGTCTGAAAAGCTCATCAGAATTTGGTATTCCGCCTTCTCCTGAGACATGGCGACCATTTGCTGCATGAGCCGAGCAGGGTCTGAAAGCGTGCGGTATAGTTTTTGAGCTGTTCAATTCGGACATCATCCGCAGATAGGGCTGGATAGACATCTGCAACCGCCAAAGTTAGCTGACCGGCTTTCTCTTCTGTGCGTTTTGGGATTGGCGCTTCCCAGGGCTGCCGAGGATCATAGATAACCATGGAGCTATGTCCCATACTGACATCAAATGTATGACACTTTTCATTTGGCTCTCCTCCTTTGTGTGATGTAGAAGTGACCACGTATCCCCCTCGACTCGCTTTTCTTATACTCGATCTCGAAGATTTCACATATTGAAGCTGATTCAGATAAGGACAGTGGAGGAGACTCGTTTTTATTCCGGATTCAAAATCCTAAAGCCCCGTCGGCCTGATCTCCACCTCTACTATATAAAAATAGTACCACAGGACCTGACCGGGTGCTGTGGTACTAATCTTAGTATGTTTTTATTGTCTCAATTAGATTAAAAGGACTGTTCGGTGAAAAATATTGAATACCCAATTAGATTTAGACAAAAAAGAGGAGACCATCTGGTATTTGGTTTGATTCTAGGGGTGTCTATCATAATCAAGCTCTAAATATAAAATAAAAGAATTAAGAGAAAAGATAGAGGTATAGGTGCTATTATTAATAATAAACTCTTGACAGTACTTACATTTGGTTCTTCGCTAACGTTATTATTTCCCTCATCGCTAGGCAAGGTGAATTTTATTTTCCTGATTTCTTTATTTTCACTTAATGACCACACATATACCCAAAGATAAATTATGATGATTATATATATGAATATTAAAAATAACAAAAAGACCAAAAGAGTAAAAGTTATTTCATTATTGAAGAACCCATAGCTGGGTACTAATAAAATAATTAGTAATAATCCTGCACTAATCTTAATAGTATTTTTTTCATTTTCGAATTTTTTATCAGGACGTTTAAATATTGACCTTTCTGTAACAGTAGTTATAAATAAGTTATAGATTGGTTCAATTAAAGAAAGAAAAATTATCTGCATTGCAAGAATCAAAAAATCATTAGATTCAGTGTTTGGGATGATAAATAACAAAATAACGTGGAAGGCAATATACAATATTAATAAAAACAAAATTATTATTAGACTTAAACTAGTCATTTAAATATTTTTTCTAGTCCTTTCCTTCTATTTGAATTTTTTGTTTGTCAAAATAAGCTAGACAGTTCCTTGTCACCCATGTAACTCAAAAAGACTTCCAACGGTGTACGGTAGTCCAATGATTTTCTTGGGATATGGTTTCTTCTGGCGGCAACCGATGAGGTAAAAGCTTGGTCGACCGTCTTGAAATCCATATCTTTAGGCAGGCCATCCCTTCTGAGCAATCCATTTGAATGTTCATTCAACCCTCGCTGTGATGGTGTGCCCGGATCGGCAAAGTAGATGGATAGATCATTTCGATTACTCATCGACTGCCAGTTGGAGAATTCTTTACCACAGTCGAAGGTGATTGACTTAAATAGATTTTTCGGTATTCGGGTACACCATGTGTTGATGGCAGTCTCGATTGCCTGTGCCGTCCGGCCTTCGGGCTTCAATGTGATGATGACCTTAGACAGGCGTTCAACCAGCGTGATGAGGGCACTCTTGTGACGGACACCGACAATGGTATCTCCCTCGAGATGGCCGAATTCTTTATTGAAAGTGGGATAATCATCCACTCTTTCAGAGATGTTGCGTCTGAAGGCCTGTCTGCCCCGGCGTTCCTTATGGCCATTTGGTTTTCTCTTGCCCTGCATCGGCAGTGTGGCCGCATCAAAGGTTTTTCGTTTGAACATTCGATACAGTGTACGGCCCGAACAGTCAATCGGCATTTCCTGTCGACCGACGATCACATCCGGTGTCCAGCCCTGAGCCACCTGCTTTTCAATATACTTCTGCTGATCGGTTGGCAGTACAATCCGTTTTCTACCACATCGTTTTTTGTTTTCCTTATAGCGCTGATAGTATTCGATGACGGTGTGCCCGGCCTTGAAATGTGTGATGAAATTGTGGACTGTCTGCCGGGCACGACCAAGTCGTTTCGCAATCTGAGAAACGGGGGTGCCGTGATGGAAATATGCTTCTATGAATACCAGTTCATCCGTGGTAATATGGGTGTAGGTCATGCATGATCACTCCTATGATTTCTTTTGTCGGAAAACCATTTTGAGTGTATCATGCGTGACCCTTTTTATGTGTCTAGCTTAATTTTACAATCGGCGATTATTAAATTATATCATGAATGAATTCAGAGAATGTAAACTAGTTTGTATATATATTAAAAAACCTCTTAGTAAAAAAATGAGCATCTTTGAAACTTTTCAAACTCATTTGACAACAGCGATTATTATACTCTTTGTGTTCTTAACTGAAGTATACATTTAGCTATAATAGACCTCCAATTAAGGCTAGAACTTTTAATTGGAGGTGTTTTTAATTTCACTTTATAGTATTATTTAACCTAGTATTACAGAAATTAGACGATTGGAATTTACACATCAATAAAAATATAGGACTATCATTGGAGGCCGACATGCGAAAGATTGCCTATTATATGGCTGTTATATTGTTCATCATGCTCATACCCGTGTCCCGGGTGGCTGCAGATACGGAGGAGGAAGCGACTCAGGAGGATCAACAGGAAACATCCATTGAGGAGCCAACGGAAGAGCCAGTGGAGAAGCCGACCTTCGAATCTTCTACAGAAGAAAATACCGATGAGTACTATGAGGAATGGACGGAAGAGACATATGATTACGTTCCCCCTCAAACTGAGGAGACATATGAAGAATGGACCGAGGAACCTTACGAAGATTCATATGAAGACTATGTGCCTGGACCGACTGTGGAACCGACTGTGGAACAGACGATAGAAATGACTGTTGAGGAATTCACTCAGGAAATGGTGGAGGAGCCGGTTGAGGCACAAACTGATGAGCCGGCTGCAGAATTGGAACCGGTTGAGGCTCCGGTGGAAGTGGCGGTCAGCCAATCTGAAGTGACTGAGTTCTCTATTGAAGGAAAAGTGATGGCAGACAGCCGAGGTGTAGAGGATGTCACAGTTTCACTATCGGGAGCAGAGACAGATGAAGTGACGACGGATGAAGAAGGGAATTTCCGATTCTCCCAAGTGTCCGCCGGTGAGTATAAGCTTGAAATAACGGTGCCTGAAGGGTATGAAGCGGAAGAAGCGGATAAAACGTTGACGATTGAAGATAAAGGCAAGAAAGGTCTCATCTTCGAAGTCTCTGAAAAGGAAGAGATGCAACCGGAGGATATGGAAGCTTCAGAAGAAGTGGCTGCAGAGAATGGTATGGATGCATCGGGAGTGAACGTAACTCTGGTGATCATAGGCAGTGTGCTCCTTATGCTTGGACTTCTGGTATATGCAATCCGGATCATTCGAAATAGATGATGTGAGAAAGTCTGACATGTGATGTCAGGCTTTTTTACATGGATTTTGAATATTCAAAAAGTGAGTATATAATACTCCCATACTTGAATTGGGGGAATGCTCATGGACACAATTTTTATATTTCTTTGTACACTGCTCGTATGGCTGATGACGCCTGGATTGGCTTTATTCTACGGGGGACTTGTGCAGTCCAAGAATGTGCTGAATACATCGATGCACAGCCTGGCTGCCATCGTCGTCGTAACCTTTGTGTGGGTGGGCCTTGGATTCTCCTTAAGTTTCGGAGGGAGCAACCTGTTCATAGGCGACCTTTCATATATCGGATTGACGGGAGTCGGCTATGAAGCGAACGCCGCATTTTCCGAAACGATTCCTTTCGCTCTATACATGCTGTTCCAACTGACATTTTGCACAATAGCTGTTTCAATTCTGACAGGGTCGGTTGCAGAACGCATGAAATTTGGACCATTTCTTTTATTCATGGCCCTATGGGTCATCCTTGTATACAGTCCGGTTGCACACTGGGTCTGGGGTGGCGGGTGGATCCACTCGATCGGGGCCATCGACTTCGCGGGAGGGACGGTGGTACACATATCATCGGGTGTTTCTGGGCTGGTGCTTGCCTTGATGCTCGGATCGAGGAAGCCGGACAATAAGAAGCCGCCGCACAATCTCGTCATCACGATGGTCGGTGCCATACTGGTCTGGTTCGGCTGGTTCGGGTTCAATGCAGGAAGTGCGCTGACTTTCGATGCCATTGCGATGAGCGCATTTACGAATACGGTTCTGGCGTCCACGGCAGGTATTGCCGGATGGGTGATGGTCGAAAGGTTTACAAAAGGGAAAGTATCTCTGATCGGCACACTCTCAGGGATGCTTGCCGGACTCGTGGCCATCACACCGGCGGCTGGATTCGTCACCTACGGCGGAGCGATGGCACTTGGCCTGTTGGGCGGGGCGATATGTTTCTTCGCAATTACAAAACTGAAAGTCCTGCTGAATTATGATGACGCGCTCGATGCGTTCGGACTCCATGGCATTGGGGGCATCGTCGGTGCCATCGGCACTGGAATTCTCCAGACAAGTGCCGTAAATCCGGGAATTGCAGATGGTCTCCTCTCGGGAGGCGGAGTCACGCCTGTAATGGCACAGCTTGCAGCGGTGAGCGCCACAATACTATTCAGTGCTGTAATGACGTATGGCATTGCAAAGGGCATCAGCCTGTTCACGACACTCCGCACGGATGAAAAAGAGGAACTCGATGGTCTCGATGTCGTCATCCATGGCGAGAAAGCGTATGAATATTCCAATTCATAATTATGTATCAACTATAAAATGGGAGAGAATTGTTTCATTAATACAGCAATGGGTAAGATATAATCAAGACTGATGGTAATATTTCCTTAACCTGATACTGTGCCGCTTTAAACAGCGGCTTTTTTATATGATATGGAGCTTATTGCATTTACATTTCTCAATTTATGAAAGCCTTTACATGGTTGTCTATACATGTTATAGTTATGGCGATAAATCAACATTAGAAGGAGTGTGGAATGAATGGCAGTGAACCGTGATGATGTCAAAGCCATTATTGACGCGGTTGGTGGCAAGGAAAACGTCAATGCAGCAACGCACTGTGTGACTAGACTGCGTCTTGCTCTTGAGGATGAATCCAAAGTGGACAAGGAAAAATTGGATTCGATCGATCTGGTCAAAGGCTCTTTTGCTGCGAACAACCAGTTCCAGGTAGTCATTGGCCAGGGGACTGTGAACGAAGCGTTTAAGATTTTCGAGGAGGAGACGGGCAAGGGCGGCGGCTCGAAGGATGAAGTCAAGGCGGCAGCGGCCCAGAAGATGAATCCGATACAGCGGTTCATTAAAATGCTTGGGGACATATTCATTCCAATCCTTCCTGCAATCGTTACAGCGGGTCTATTGCTCGGTATAAACAACCTGCTGACAGTCGAAGGGCTGTTCTGGGACAATGATTCGGTCATCACCCGCTTCCCGGGCATTGAAGGTATAGCGAGTATGATCAACTTCATTGCAGTTGCACCATTCATCTTCCTGCCGGTGCTGATCGGCTGGTCTGCGATGAAGGTGTTCGGCGGGAACCCATTGCTTGGTATTGCCCTCGGTGTGGCATTATGTCACCCGGACTTGGCGAGCCAGTATGGTTTGTTCGATGCTGAAGCCGGTGAACTGGCGGATATTCCAACATGGAACTTCTTCGGTCTGCAAATTGAACAGCTGAACTACCAGGGCCAGGTCCTACCTGTACTTGTAGCAGCGTGGCTCCTTGCTAAAGTGGAAAACTTCCTGGATAAACGCATACATGACATGTTCAAGCTGCTTCTGGTCGCACCGATTTCACTACTTGTAGTCGGCATACTTACCTTTACTCTGATCGGCCCTGTCACACTGTTCCTGAGCGGCATCATTTCTGACAGTGTAGTATGGTTGTTTGAATCAGCAGGCATCCTGGGCGGCGCGGTCTACGGACTGTTCTATGCACCACTTGTCATTACGGGGCTGCACCATATGTTCCTGGCGATGGACCTCCAGCTTATTGGGACCACCGGCGCAACATATCTGTGGCCGATACTTGCAATTTCAAATATTGCCCAGGGCTCCGCAGCTTTCGGTGCATGGGTGATCTATCGTCAACAGAAGAAGAAGAAAGAGGAAGGTCTGGCGATGACTTCTGGTATTTCCGGTTGGCTGGGCGTCACTGAGCCTGCAATGTTTGGTGTCAATCTGCCGCTTAAATATCCATTCCTTGCAGCCATCATTACTACATCATTCGTCGGCGGGCTTTTCGGAATGAATGGTCTGACCGCAGCGAGTGTTGGTGTCGGCGGGGTGCCGGGTGTCATCTCGATCACGGAAGGCTTCTGGTTGCTCTTCACCATAGGGATGGGTATCGCAATCGTCGTTCCGTTCCTGCTTACCCTCCTCTTCTCCAGGTTCGCAAAAGAGAAGACAAAAGATATGGTTAAAGATTAAATCAAGCAAAAGGAGTTTTTTAAGATGGCATCCAAAGACTGGAGAAAATCGGTGGTCTATCAGATTTATCCCAAGTCATTCAATGATACGACCGGAAGCGGCGAAGGGGACATCAGGGGCATCATAGATAAGCTTGATTATTTCACGACTTTGGGTGTGGATTACCTCTGGCTCACACCGGTCTATGAATCCCCTATGAATGACAACGGCTATGATATCAGCAACTATTATGAGGTGAATCCCCAGTTCGGTACAAAGGCGGATCTTGAGGAGCTGCTGGAGAAGGCGCATGCCAGAGGTCTTAAGATCATGATGGACATCGTCATCAATCACACATCAACGGAGCATCATTGGTTCGTCGAGTCCAGGAAATCCCGTGACAATGAATATCGCGACTACTATATATGGAAAGATGGCACCTATGATACGCCTCCAACCAACTGGGAATCGAAGTTCGGTGGAAATGCGTGGGCATATGATGAGGATACGAACCAATACTACCTCCGCCTCTTCGATATCACCCAGGCTGACCTGAATTGGGAAAACGAGGATATGCGCCGTGACATATATGAAATGATCAATTACTGGATAGATTTCGGCGTGGATGGTTTCCGGTTCGATGTGGTCAATCTGATATCCAAAGGAGAATTCAAGGACTCCGATGGCCCAGGGAAGGAATTCTACACCGACGGCCCCAAAGTCCATGAGTACATCAATGAATTGAACCGCAATACTTTTGGGGACAAGGACATCATGACTGTTGGGGAGATGTCTTCCACAACAATCGAGCACTGTCTGAAGTACACTAACCCTGAGCGCAACGAACTTAATTCCGTATTCAATTTCCACCATCTGAAGGTTGACTATCCGGGTGGGGAAAAATGGTCGCTTGCCAACTTCGATTTTCTTGAACTGAAAAAGATATTGATGGAATGGCAGGTGGCAATGGATGAGGGCGGCGGCTGGAATGCCATCTTCTGGTGCAATCATGACCAGCCGCGCGTCGTATCCAGGTTTGGCAATGATGAGACCGAAGAGAACCGGGTGCTGAGTGGAAAAATGCTGGCAATTGCCCTCCATGGACTGAAAGGCACCCCCTACATCTACCAGGGCGAAGAGATCGGAATGACCAATCCCGGTTTCAACCGGATCGATCAGTACCGTGATGTGGAGAGTCTCAATGCATATTCGATACTGAGGGAGGAAGGGATGGACGCTTCCCTCATATTGGATATACTGGCGACCAAATCGAGGGATAATTCGAGGACACCTGTGCAGTGGGATGATTCCAGGAATGCTGGATTTACAGAAGGCATGCCATGGATAGAAGTGTCGGACAAGTATGGAGAAATAAACGTTGCACGCGCCCTCGAAGACGGCGATTCCATTTTCTATACGTATCAGAAGCTGATCCAGTTGAGACATGAATTGGATGTTCTGACATACGGCAGCGTGAAGCCACATCTTATGAAGGATGATGACCTCTTTGTATATGAACGGCTGTATGAAGGGGAACGCATCACGGTCATGGCCAACTTCAGAAACAAGGAAGTACCGTATCCTGAAAACATCAACGCAGAGGGCGAAGTGCTCCTCTCCAATTATGCCGATAGGAAGAATGTCCTGAGGCCGTTTGAAGCCATGATGATATATGGACAAAACAACTGAAAAAGGATATGATGTATTAGATTTTAATACATCCGGGAAGACGGTAGGGTGAGTACAATGAATTTGAATAAATACAATCATATTTATCAGGTGGTGTCGAGCGACATTGCAGAAGGCACATACAAGAAGGGGGATGTTCTGCCTTCTGAGCATACACTTGTCAGCATGTTCGATGTATCCAGGGAAACAGTCAGAAAAGCTTTGAACCTGCTCCAGGAGAATGGCTATATCCAGAAGATGAAGGGCAAAGGTTCTGTGGTCATCTATAACCCTTCGATGGATTTCACCGTTTCCCACCTGACAAGCTTCAAGGAAATCCAGCAGCTGAAGACGAAACAGTATTCCACGAATGTAGTGGAACTGACACAGTATTCTGCTGAAGAGTTCCCCAGGGTAATGGAAGCATTGAAGCTTCAGCCCGAGGAGAAGATTTGGCGGCTCATCAGGCAGAGGCGTTTTGAGGATAGGACGCACATCGTGGATATAGATTACTTCATTGTGGAAATGATGCCTGGACTGAACGAAAAGATTGCAGCCGATTCAATCTATGAATATATTGAAAAGAGGATGGGTCTTACTATCGCCTATTCCCATAAGGAAATCACATTTGAACCGATGAACGAGCAGGATCTGGAGTTGTTCGGCAATGTCATTCCCCCATACACAGCGACTGTCCGTTCAATCGTTCATCTGAATGATGCCCGTCCGTTTCAGTTCAATGTTTCTAAGCACCTGGCCAATGAATTCAAGTTCGTGGACTTCTCCCGCCGCTTTCATGGCGAATAGTCGTTTAATCTTGCATTGGCCCATGGATTTTGGTATTATATACTGTGCCGTGCTAAGTGGGGAGGTAGCGGTGCCCTGTACCTGCAATCCGCTCCAGCAGGACCGAATTCCGCTTCCGAGGATACTCGGTGTGAGGACTGCCTTGATCTCACCAGTGTTGAGATCCCGGTCCTATGCAATAGAACGTCACGAACCATGTCAGGTCCGGAAGGAAGCAGCATTAAGTGGCCCATTCTATGTGCCGTAGGACAGCCGGGGTTGAGCTGGTGGATCGAGTAACGCTTGTGCCGGGTGTTCGAAGAGCGGTGCACGGTTACATATCAGATGACTGCATCTTAAGATGCAGTCATTTTTTGTTGCCCGGAATTAGGGACGAAAGTTTATATATGGTATAATAAACAGCATAAACGACTCAGTATGGAGGTGCCGCTGGATGGAATATCAAGCCTTGTATCGGGCGTTCCGGCCGCAGACATTTGAAGATGTGGTGGGGCAGAAGCATGTCACGAAAACGTTAAGAAACGCGATAATCAGAAATAAGGAATCCCACGCATACCTGTTCAGCGGACCCAGGGGAACAGGAAAGACAAGCATTGCGAAAATCTTTGCCAAGGCGCTGAACTGCCGTTTCGGTTCCGAAGGGGAACCATGCAACGAGTGCGATATCTGCATGAGCATCACCGAAGGCAGCGCGAATGATGTAATTGAGATTGATGCTGCCAGCAATAATGGTGTGGACGAGATCAGGAACATACGTGAAAAAGTCAAGTATGCACCGTCTGAAGCAATGTATAAAGTATATATCATCGATGAGGTGCACATGCTGACCACAGGGGCTTTCAACGCACTTTTGAAAACACTCGAGGAGCCGCCGGGCCATGCCATTTTTATTCTGGCGACGACGGAACCCCATAAGATTCCGGCGACCATAATCTCGAGATGTCAGCGTTTCGATTTCAAGGCGATAGAGCTGAATGAGATTGTCGAGAGGCTCGAGTATGTAGCACAGAGTGAATCGCTCGAATATGAATCGGATGCAATAGAATATATCGCAAGGACGTCGGAAGGCGGTATGCGGGACGCGCTCAGCATCATGGATCAGGTCATTGCCTACAGCAATGATGTAATTACACTGGATGATGCCATCATGATTACGGGAGGCATCAAATCCGAGGAGCTGAATGATTGGCTGAAGCTGATCGATCATCGGGATTCGAGGGAAGCATTCATCAAATATCACCAGTTCATCGAAGAGGGCAAGGACCCGACAAGGCTGAGCCATGAGCTCGTCTATTACATTAGGGATATCATTTTGATGAAGCATGATGGAGAGATCAATGAGGATGTCGCTTTTGCGCATACCGAGGACAAGGTGCTCTATGAAATGATCGATGTATTGAACGATGCCATGGTCATGATGCGCTTTTCAGTGAATACGAGCGTTCATCTTGAGGTGGTCATCGTCAAGCTGATCCAGGTGCTCAACCGAAACGATCAATCTGTAGAACCGCAAGCGGTGGATCTTTCACATATCGAGCAGAAGCTGGCGGAGCTTGATAAGAAGCTCTCCAACTATTCGCAGGCCCCGAACTCGCAGGCGCAGGAACCCCAGAAGCGGGAGGAAACCCAAAGCCGGTCTTCAAAAGGCTTCTCCTTGAGGCAGATTGAGAAAGTACTGGATAATGCCAATAAGGAAGATCTGGTGAAGCTCAAGGATGACTGGCCGAAAGTTTATCAGCATGTTGAGGAGAAGGGGTACCATGCCTTAAGGTCCCTGATCAAGGATTCGGAACCCGTGGCAGCAAGTGATACCCATGTTCTTCTCAAGTTCAAAAGTGATCTGCACAGCGACCTGATCAATAAGGATGAAAAGAAGCGCCAGGAGCTGGAAGCGGTCATCCCTTCCATCATCGGCAAGGATGTAAAAGTGGTGGGTGTGCCCGATTCGAGCTGGCTGCAGGTAAGGCATGACTATATACAGGAAAAGAAAGCAAATAAAGAAAAGAAGTCAGATGAGGATGGGAAGAAGCCTTCTGATGTGGCTAAAGAGATCTTTGGGAGTGACGTCGTAGAAACGCGCTCATGATAACTGTTTATAAAATAAGCAATTTCATATATACTATATAGAAGAAAAATGAAAACTGATTTGGAGGAGAATATATATGCGTGGCGGAATGAACAATATGCAAGGCATGATGAAACAGATGCAGAAGATGCAGAAGAAGATGCAGGAAGAGCAGGAAAAACTGAAAGAAGAGAAAGTTGAAGGCACTGCTGGTGGCGGGATGGTCAAAGTGACTGTTTCAGGCCACAAAGAAGTGCTGGATGTGGAAATCCAGGAAGAAGTAGTGGATCCGGACGACATCGAAATGCTCCAGGACCTGATCGTCGCTGCTACCAATGAAGCAATGACAAAAGCGGATGAGCTCTCAAGTGAAAGGCTCGGCCAACATACTAAAGGTATGAACATTCCGGGAATGATGTAACATGCATTATCCGGAACCCATATCAAAGCTGATCGACAGCTTCATGAAACTGCCGGGCATTGGGCCGAAGACTGCCCAACGTCTGGCATTTTATGTACTCAATATGAAAGAAGACGATGTCGTCAGCTTTTCACGCAGCCTGATGGAAGTAAAGAGAGACCTCCAATTCTGTTCGATATGCGGCCATATCACCGACATCGACCCTTGCTATATATGTCAGGACAAGAATAGAGATAGATCCATCGTCTGTGTAGTGCAGGATACTAAAGACGTCATTGCAATGGAGAAGATGCGTGAGTATAGGGGGATGTACCATGTTCTTCATGGTGCAATCAGTCCCATGGATGGAATCGGGCCGGAAGACATCAATGTGGCCACATTGATTGAAAGGCTGAAGGACGAGCAGATAAAAGAAATCATATTGGCAACGAACCCGAATATAGAAGGGGAGTCTACAGCAATGTACATCTCCCGTCTGGTCAAGCCGATCGGTGTAAAGATCACACGTCTTGCGCATGGGCTGCCTGTCGGGGGCGACTTGGAATATGCCGATGAAGTCACGCTTTCGAAAGCGATAGAGTATCGTACAGAACTATAGAAGAAACCAGGCCATTACAATGAAAAATGGTCTGGAAAACTTTTTTTGAAAAACCTCTTGCATTCTCTAATGAAACCCTGTATAGTTATTTCTTGTCGGACGAAACGCAAAACCGACACAACAAACGTTACTATTAAGTTAAAAAAGATATAAAAAAGTGTTGCATCGCTGAGATCAACATGCTATAATAGTAAAGCAGTCAAAACAGAGAACATTGAAAACTGAATGACAATATGTCAACGTTAATTCCGAAAAAACGAATGCTTCGGCATTCCACTTGGGCGACAAGTAAAACCGCAACGGAGTCAGAGAACTTCCAATTATGGAGAGTTTGATCCTGGCTCAGGATGAACGCTGGCGGCGTGCCTAATACATGCAAGTCGAACGCGCGGATCAGGAGC